>ONSV01000032.1 GCA_900320585.1 uncultured Prevotellaceae bacterium
GTTGGAAGCTTTTTGATGATTTCTTTCAAAAGTGCATCAGACAGTCGTCCATATCTCGGACAAAACAAAAAAATCGGTGCGAAACTTGTCGCATCGACCTCTTTTTTATTGTGTTTTTGACCGTGAGAGTGCGCTCCATGTCACCCTAACCACTGCTTATTGCACAACACACACCCTTCTCATTTCTTATTGTCTTCATCCAACAAGAAAGGTGCGCCAAATAGCTTGACGCACCCTTCAATCGTTCTATACTAATATGTTGTCCTTTTTTCCTTGCTGGCTCTTCTCCAGGTTGTCAGGCGAGACGGCCCTCCTTATCGAACTTCAGGCTGACACCATTCGAGAGCATGATGCTGTATGCCATCCCTTTCTTGTTGGCGCATACCACCAGTGCATCGTTGAACAGTTCTTTTACGTTGTCTATGATGTTCTCTGGCAACAGCGTGGTGGGAATAGATTTCAGCTTGCAGTCCACCTTGTCCCAGAATCCTTCTTTCGAGAAGGTGACCTCTGTGCCATCGTTGAGGTTGATCTCGTATTCCGTACCTTTCTTCTCAGCGTAGGCGACGTCTTGGTTGGGGAAGTTCTCCTGAAGGAAGTGCTTCGCGTCTGCTGGCAGTTCGTTGGCGAAAACCATTTTGTTGTTCTTGATAGCTACTGAACGTCTCATCATTCCGAGGATAGCGTTCATCATTGTCTTTGTCTGTTTCATGTCTGTATTTTTTTTATTGTTATTAATTTTTGTTCTTGTTTTCTGAGACAAAATTACAGCGAATATCAGTTGCTTGGAAGTTTTTTCATGATTTCTTTCAAAAGTGCATCAGACAGTTGTTGGGATATCAGACAAAACAAAGAAGTCGATGCGAAACTTGTCGCATCGACCTCTTTCTTACCGTCTTTTCGCTAAGTGATAGCTCCGTTTTATTCCACCATTGTTCCTTTACTTGTTCTGCAATACGCATCTATCTTATTCCATAAGGATGTCCATACCAGGTAGAGTAGAACGACGTGTTGCTTGTCCTGAGGTATTGCATGTAGCTGTACACGAAAATCTTTGCAAAATGCTTGCATTTCTTCAAAACTCCGGCCTTCTTGCTTCGGAAGTTTGCTTTTGGCGATAATTTTGTTGTTTCCATTGTCGTATTTTTATTTTTGTTAGTTTTTTGATATTTATGGGTAAGGCCGACTCGAGAGCAATTGCCTTTTCCTAATGCAAAGTTAGGGCCTGTGTGCCGTAGGCGGAGTATTTTTTGTCTTTTCTTCACCATAAGAATAAGACAGGGTCATGAAAATGCGACAAACCGTAAAGAAGACAGAAATCATTGTCGCGTTTGCCCGAAAAAATATGGAAGAAAGTAGTAAGGAAAACAAAATAATCCATACTTTTGCAAGTGGAATGGGAAGACGATTACGACAAGTCATTGATTTTGTTATGGCACCGGTAAACAGGAACCCGGTGTTCTATATTGCCGTGATTTTGCTGTTCAGCATTTCCGTCATCTTCGTCATTTACGGACGCTGTAGCAGAATGCGTGCCGGACTCGAGATGTTTGCCGATGTCTATGTGCTCTGCCTGCTCATGATGCTGGTGCCCCTAAAATGGCGTACCCCAGTGAAAGCGGTGGTGTTTTCTTTCCTTTATATAATAGGTGTGACAGATATGGTCTGCTTCCAAGTCATGGGAACGGCACTCCTTCCCAACGTGGTGCAGACCTGGATGCAGACCAATATGCAGGAGGCCACCGAGGCTGTAGGCTTCTATCTCTCACCCAAATTGTTGGCCACGCCGCTCTCGCTCCTTCTCCTGCTCCCTTTCGCCATCCATTATTTGAAAAAGAAGAAGCCGACTCTTCCGCAAGGTATCATCGCTATGTTGCTTGTCATCACACTGGCATCCGCGGTCTACGGCATCACCAACAAACGCTATCTGTTGCATGTCTACTCGCGTGTGTCTGATGACGATATGGAGGAATTCGTTGATTTCGACACGATGACCCGTGAGTACCTGCCTGTCTATCGCCTGGCACTGTCGTTCAAGGAAATACATCGGTTCTCGAAGATGAGGAAACACCTGACACGTAACGTGCGCGGCACAAAGGTAGAGGCCTGCTCTTTCAGGTCGCCTGTCATCGTGCTCATCATAGGCGAGAGCTACAACCGTCACCATGCCTCGCTCTATGGCTACGACAAGCCTACCACACCCTTGCAGGAGCGGAGAACGGAGAATGGGGAGAATGGGCGCTTGTTCCGGTTCGATGATGTCATCACTTCCTACAACCTGACGTTCAAGTCGTTTCAGAACATGCTCACACTCTACGATTACGACGAGAAAGGGCTATGGTATGATTATCCTGTAGTGCCGGCAATTTTCAAGAAGGCTGGATATGAGGTGGACTTCTTCAGCAACCAATTCACGCTCGACAAGAAATCGGCCTTCAGCGATTTCACGGAGGATGTGTTCATGAACAACGAAAAGTTGAACCCTTACCTCTTCGACAAAAGGAATGTGGAGAGTCATCCCTATGACATGGACCTGATTGGCGACTATCTCAACGCTTGCGATACGACCGCCGCCGTTCCCCGGCTTGTCATCTTCCATTTCATGGGCTTGCATGCCGACTATCAGCAGAGATACACCTACGATTACGCCATCTTCGATGCCAATGACTACAAACGGCCCGACCTCGATGAAGAACAAAAGCGGATGCTGGCCTGCTACGACAATGCCATACGCTACAACGATGCCGTGGTGGATGCCATCATCAGGACTTTCGAGAAGAAGGACGCCATTGTCATCTATGTGCCTGACCACGGCGAACTGGTCTACGACGGTTGCCAGGATTATGGCCGCAACCTGCAACTTACCCCACAAGTGGTCATACCGCAATACGACATCCCTTTCTGGATTTACTGCACCCATGACTACATGGAGAATCGTCCCGACCTTTGCCGGCAGATAGAACAGTCGGTGCATAGGCCTTTCATGACCGATGACCTGCCACACCTGCTGCTTTACCTGGCCGGCATCTCATGCAGGGAATACCAACCTGCGCGCAACCTTATCGACGATCACTTCGATGCATCGCGGAAACGGCGGATAAAAGGCGAAGTCGACTATGATGAATTGATTAAAAATACTCCATGAATTCCCAATACTTCAAGAGTAATGTCTGAACTCCTGAACTTCTGAACTCCTGAACTTCTGAATAACTATTTTACCAGCAGTTTTCGGGCTGCCTCGATGATGGTGTCCACCCCACGGGCGAAATCGTCGTCGGTGAGCGACACTGCATAGTCGGGGTCGATACCGAATTCGGTATGCTGCTTGTCGCGGTCGTACATCGGACAGGCAGAGAAACGCACGCTCCAGCCGCAGGGCAACTGGCTCGAGAAGGGCATGCCACTGCCGCCACCGGTGCGGTCGCCCACGACAATCGTGTTGGGGAAGCATTTCATGTATTTCACAAACTCGTTGGCAGCACTGAACACGCCACGGTTGGTGAGCACCGCCACTTTCTTCTGCCAACGTCGGCCGCTCGATGGCAACAACCGCTGTTCCTCCATCTTGGAGAAATCGTTGCGGCCTTTCCCCGTCTTGTGCTGGATATAGCCCACTACCATTTCCTCGTTGGTGAAACGGGCTGCAAGTTCCTGGGCAGTCGTGATGAGTCCACCTCCATTGTCGCGGATGTCGATGATCAGTCCGCGGCAAGGGGCCAGCGTGGCGAGCATGCTCTCCAGGTTGCTCGCTCCGATGCCATTGGCAAAGCTGCTGTAGCGCACGTAGCCGATGTTGTCGTCGAGCACGCGATAGAGCATGCCGTTGCTCATCTTGTAGTCGGTGCCTAAATAGCGACGCAGCAACGTGTCGCTAACATTGGCCGGATAGTTCTCTTGCCAACTCCACTCGCGACCGGTGTCGAACGAGGTGAAGATGTTCACATGCCCGTCGCGCAACTCAGAGAGCATGTTGCAGAGCACCTCGAACATCTGGCGGTTGGTCATCTTGTCATTCATGCGCAGCGAGTAGCGGGCATGCACCTCGTCCCAGTCAAGACCGATGGTGGCCTTCTTGTAGTCGAGGAAACAATAATGCTCGTCGATGATGCGCCACAGGGCCTCGAAATTGCCGGTGGGGGTGTCGGGCATCTCGTCCTCGTCCACGCAAGAGGCGAAAAATGGCAGGAGGCAGCATGTCATGGCAAGTAGGCGGAAGGCATGCCTTATATGGCGGAAGGCTTTGGTCTTGGTCATGGCTGGAGGTCGGTGATATTGAAGTGTCTCACGAATCCGAGAACAAGCGAGTGGGTGTAGAAATGCTGTTTCAGATGATTGGGCTTGGCTTGCTGGTAGTCGCCAAGATAGCCCACACGCCAGGTAATGCCTAAAAGCCTGAAGTCGACTGTGAGCATCTGGCGTAACGAAGGGGCAGAGAAGATGGTCGTGGCCACGATGTTGTGGTCGTAGTTGCCAAGCGAGAAAATCTCATAGTACGACTGGCCATAGTTCGGACTGAACATCAGTCCCACCAAGGGGGCCGACACCTCGTAGCGGGCCGTCAAGGGAACCTTGCCCACATGCGTCTTGAAGAGAGCGGCGAGCGAAGGGCCTAACTGCAGTGAGAATCGCGCCTGGGCGGGATTGTTGGTGTTGCGCCCGTCGTAGACGAAACCCATGTTCAGGTCGCCCATCCAGCCGGCCTGAAGCAACCACTTGTCGCCACGGAGCCACCAGTCGCGATGACGGGCCAGACTGAAGGTGTAGAGTCCCGACATCTGGCTGCCGTCGCCCGAGCGGTCCTCGGTCGTGGCAATGCTTCCATAGTGGGTGAGCTGGGTGGAGAACCGCTGGCCAGGTCTCAGACGGGTGGTATGCGAGATGTAGCGCAGTTCCGCACCGCTGTATTTCTCGGGCGAGAGATAGGTGTCGAGCGTATTGATTTGCCCCAATCCTATCATCTGGGCGTTGATTACCTCCAACGGCTCGTCTTTCTGGGCATACAGCACCATCGTGCACCCTGCCAAAAGCAGGGTGAGCACAAGACGGAGTGGGGATAGGCTACATGTCATCGTCATCAAACTGGAAGAACTGTTGGCCTGTAATCTCAGTGATTATCTGTTGCTCGCTCTTGCCGGCGTCAGGGTCAAGGTTCTCGGGTTCGTCAGGGTCCTCGTCATCGGCCTCTTTCTCTGGCTCGGGGAAGCGGGTGGGCTCCAACTCCACCACCGAGTCGATATGGAGGGTGGTGATGCGCTTGCCACGGGCCTTGTAGCCTTTCACGGCGATGAATTCCTCCACGTCTACCACCATGGGCTCTCTGCCGGCGTCGGTGCCGCCGAAGTTCACCTGTATGCGGGGATAAGGCTGGTCGGTGAGCAGCAACAGCTTGTTCTCGGGGTTGTCGCCCAGGTAGTTCTGGTGGCGCTTGGTGGCTTCCATCCTGAAACGCTTCAGGTAGAGGAATCCTTGCTGGTCGGCATCGAGGAGAACGGCGCTCCATACTTTGTCGGAGTCCCATTTCTCCAGAATCTGGATGTTCGACTCGAAGTGGTTGTTCACATCGAAGTTGGAGATATAGAATTCACCATTGTCAAGCACCACGAGGATATAGTCGCCCTCGTTGAACTCGCCCAGCAGGCGTCCGTGCTCGTCGTAGTTCAGACGGTTGACGTCAGGGTCATACCACACCTTCCTGCCACCGAGGGTGCTGTGCCCATGGCTCTTCAGCGCAATGCGGTGGATAGGGTTGCGTGTGAGCAGGTTGCCCTTGCTGCCGCGGCCCTTGATGAGCACTTCGGAGAAGTCTTTCTCAATGAAGATTTTCTTCAGTTTGGGATTGGGCTCGAGTGTCACCTTGATGACCTCGGCCTCGCCGTTGGGGTTGCAGGTGAAGTAGACCACGCGCGAACCAGGGGTACCCTGCGTGAGGTCGTATTCCTTGTCACGGGCCAGGCTGGTCACGTTGAAGCGCTTGATCATGTAACTGCCGCGCTTGCCGTCGCGGTAAACCACATTGTAGATGGTGCGGGTGTCGTTCTTCTTGAATACCTGCACGTGCAGGATGTTCTTGCCCACAAAAATCTTGTCGGCCACCTTCACCACCTTGTACTTGCCGTCGCGGTAGAACACGATGATGTCGTCGATGTCGGAGCAGTTGCACACAAACTCGTCTTTCTTCAGGCCCGTGCCGATGAAACCGTCACCGCGGTTGATGTACAATTTCTGGTTGGCTTCCACCACTTTCGAGGCCACGATGGTGTCGAAATTCTTGATTTCAGTGAGACGGGGATGCTGGTCGCCGTATTTCTTGAGGATATACTCAAACCACTTCACCGTGTAATCAACCAGATGGGCCAGGTCGTAGTCAATCTGCTCAATCTCGGCCTTGATGCGCAGGATGAGCTCGTCGGCCTTGTCTTTGTTGAATTTCAGGATGCGCTGCATCTTGATTTCCATCAGGCGCAGGATGTCGTCCTTGGTCACCTCGCGGATCATCTGGGGGTAGAAGGGAGTGAGGCGCTCGTCGATATAGGCGCAGGCAGAGTCCATGTCGGGGGCATTCTCGAACGGACGGCCCTTGTAGATGCGCTCTTCGATGAAGATTTTCTCCAGCGAGGCGAAGTGAAGCTGCTCGAGCAATTCGCCCTTCCGAATCTCCAACTCACGCTGCAAGAGGTATTTCGTGTGGTCGGCAGAGTGGCGCAGCAGGTCGCTCACGGTGAGGAACATCGGCTTGTTGTCCACAATCACGCAGCAGTTGGGGGCGATGTTGATCTCGCAGTCGGTGAAGGCATAGAGGGCGTCGATGGTCTTGTCCGACGACACGCCGGGAGCCAGGTGAACCAGGATCTCCACGTTGGCGGCGGTGTTGTCGTCCACCTTCTTCACCTTGATCTTGTTCTTCTCAATGGCCTTGAGAATGGAGTCGATGAGCGTGGAGGTGGTCTTGCTGAAAGGTATCTCGCGAATCACCAAGGTCTTGGTGTCGAGCTTCTCGATCTTGGCGCGCACGCGCAGACCACCGCCGCGCAAACCGTCGTTGTAGCGGCTCACGTCGATAGAACCACCAGTGGGGAAGTCGGGATAGAGCTTGAACTCCTCGCCACGGAGATAGCTGATGGCTGCCTGGCAAATCTCGCAGAAGTTGTGGGGGAGCACTTTCGAGGCAAGGCCCACGGCGATGCCTTCGGCTCCCTGGGCCAGCAGAAGCGGAAACTTCACCGGCAGTGCGATAGGCTCCTTGTTGCGGCCGTCGTAGCTGAGTTGCCAGTCGGTGGTCTTGGGGTTGAAAACGGTGTCGAGGGCGAACTTCGAGAGGCGGGCCTCGATATAACGGGGTGCGGCAGCACGGTCGCCGGTGAGGATGTTGCCCCAGTTGCCTTGGGTGTCAATGAGCAGGTCTTTCTGGCCGAGCTGCACAAGTGCGTCGCCAATCGAGGCGTCGCCGTGGGGATGGAACTGCATCGTGTGGCCCACGATGTTGGCCACTTTGTTGTAGCGACCGTCGTCCATGCGCTTCATCGAGTGCAGGATGCGGCGCTGCACGGGCTTCAGGCCATCGTCAATCTTGGGCACGGCACGCTCCAGGATCACATACGAGGCATAGTCGAGAAACCAGTTCTGGTACATGCCACTGAGATGGTGCACTACAGAGGCGTCGAATCGGTTCACTGGACGGTAGTCGGAATGTTGGTCTTCAGACAGTTCGTCAGCCTCTTCCTCTCCGTCTTCCTCTCCGCTGTCGGCCAGCTCCTCGGCGTCGTTAGGCTCGGTGGCTTCTTCGGTCAGGTCGCCTTCCTCCGGGTTCTCAGCGTTCCCCGCGTCCAGGTCATTCTCGGGATTCTCGTTGTTTTCCAGTATCTCGTCGTCTTTTTTCTTGTCGCTCATAGATTTTGTGGGTTGTTTTTCTTGATGGCAAGTGGTTTTTTGCCTGATTGCGGCAAAGGTAATCAAAAAAAATGAGAAAAGGAAAAACTTGTCTCACATTTTAGACTCCTGCTTCGGCGCGTCCCATGCCTTCTTGCCAATTGTTACCTCCCTACAAGGGTTATGGCGTAATAAAAAGTATTGCTAAGAAAAGAAAAATGTTAATTTTTTGACTGCATGGGGCGGGTTTGGATGGAATTGATTATTTTTGCATTTGATTAAGTCCAAAAGGACCAACATGAAGAAACAAACGAAATACAGCATTTTGGTCATTGTCTTTGCTGCGTTGGTGCTCGAGATAGCCACGGCAGAACAGTTCTTCTCTGCCAGGCGCGTTTTCACCGAGCAACTGATGCAGAAAGCACAACGCGACCTGAACGAAAGTCCACGCATCGCCAATGTGAAGCAGGATGTGGAGACCGTCGTCGACCAGGCATGGTCTGGGTTCGAGACCCATCTTGCCGACTCTGCCGCATTGTTGAAATACATGGTGGCTCTTTGCGAGAGCAAACCGCAGATCGTGGGCATCGCATTGGCTTTTATACCCGAGAAAACACCACAGATTTACCGCTCTTCGCAGGAGTATACCAACAACAAGCGGTTCAGCATCTTCGTCTACCAGGACGAGGAAAAGGAAAGCACGAAAATCAGCCTGCTCGATTTCGACTATACCCAGCGGCATTGGTTCAAACTTGCCGTAGAAGACACTGACAGCCTGGAGAAAGGCTCATGGAGCGAACCCTATATCGGAACGCTCAACGAACTGCTCATGAGCAGCTACACACGGGCAATCACCGATTCCAACGGACAGGTGATAGGGGCCATCTGTGCCGATGTTCCGCTGCGCGAACTTTCGCAAATGGCCGCACAACTCTACGACAACCAGAAAAAGGCACTCCTCAGGGAGTCGCTCTTCCATATCCTGGGCATCCTGCTCCTCGGCTTCATCATCTACAAGGCGGTGAGCAGCCTGAAGCGGTTGCAGGAGGTAAGTGCCGAGAAAGAGCGTATCGCCAGCGAACTGTCGGTGGCCAGGAACATACAGCAGGCCATGCTGCCAAAGGCCTTCCCCGGAAAACCCGACAGGCAGGATTTGGAACTGTTCGCTTCCATCCAACCCGCGCGAGAGGTGGGGGGCGATTTCTACGATTTCATCATCCGTAAAGACCGCCTTTATTTCTGTATCGGCGACGTGAGCGGAAAAGGAGTGCCCGCGGCACTGCTGATGTGCGGTCTGATGTCGCATTTCCGTACTGAGGCACGGCGAAACGACAACTCCACGGCCATCGTGACAGCCGTGAACCAGATGCTTTGCAGCGACCAGGCCAGTGGGTATTTCGCCACGATGTTCGTGGGCGTGCTCGACTTGGCCACAGGACAACTCGACTATTGCAATGCAGGCCACGAGGTACCCATCCTGAAGGAACGTGGCAGCGGCAAGACCATTGAACTGCAGGTCGTGCCCAACTTGCCGGTTGGCTCGCTTGCCGACTGGAACTATGTGGGGCAGACCACCCAGCTCCTGCCCAGCACCACCATGTTCATGTATACCGACGGACTGAGCGAGGCTTCCGACCCCAATGGCACCTTGTTCTCCAGGGAGCGAATCCTTGATATCCTCACCCAATCCGAAGAGGATTCTCCTCAGGCCATCATCGAGAAGATGGCTCATACCGTGAGCGATTATGAGGGGGGATGCGTGAGATTCGACGATATCACCATGCTGGCCTTCGACTGGAAGGCTCCCAAAAATGTAATTATCCATCAACAACTAAATCAACCTGAGAAAATGAATCTTTGCTTTGCTGCGAAATTAGATGAGTTGCTACGGCTGAAATCATATGTCACCAGTATTTCCGAGCGGTTCGATATCGATGAGGACAGGACACAGCAGATGAGGCTGGTGCTGGAGGAGGCTGTGTCGAACGTGATCAACTATTCCGAAGCCGACTCCATCAATATCCATGCCTGTACAGATGACGAGGGAGTGCTCGTCGTCACCATAAGGGATAACGGCAAGCCCTTCGACCCCGTGGCGGCACCCGAGGCCAACATCGACATCCCGATGGAAGAACGACAGCTCGGTGGGTTGGGTATCGAACTCATGCGGCAGTTGAGCGACTCGCTGGAATACAAGAGAGAGAACGAATACAATATTCTTACAATAAGGAAAACCATCAAATAATTGCAAACAATATGAAAACGATTATCACAGAAAAAGATGAATATTTGCTCGTCGAGTTCGTAGGCGACTTCGACAGCCTGGCCAGTAGGGACGCCGAAAAAGATGTGGCCCCTGTCTATGAACACGACTCCAATGTCGTCATCGACTGCTCACAGCTCAATTACGTCAGTTCGAGCGGACTGCGCATCTTCCTCAGCATCTACAAGCACGTACACAAGAACGGGAAGAAGGTAACTGTAAGAGGACTCAACAGCAATATAGAGAAAGTGTTCCGCATTTCAGGATTCCTGCAACTTTTCGACACCAAGTAAGCACCTAAAGATAAAAAGAAAATTAACTCAACTTTCGCAAGTTGAAAGGAGTTCAGAAGTTACATGAGTTGCAGGAGTTCAGACATTACTCCAACTTACCACCATAGAGCATAACGAGGTGAATTCGGACTATTGTCTGAACTCCTGCAACTCCTGAACTCCTGAACTACAAAAAGTTGAGCGAATGCGAAACTTAAAATAATTAAAATAAGTGCACGTTTATTTGGCCTTTGGCGGATTTTTCGCTAAATTTGCACCGACAAAAGCAACTTTCCCGTCTTCTCGTCCTGCCAAGTCAAGGACAGTGAGGGGGAAGTGGCTTATTATCCTTTGATGAAGGCTTGTGTGTGACGGCCTTTGGAAATGTAAATGTAATCAGTAAAAATGGCACAAGAAGATGTATTCAAGAAAATCGTAAGCCACTGCAAGGAGTATGGCTTCGTTTTTCCCAGTAGTGATATCTATGACGGTCTGGCCGCTGTCTACGACTATGGCCAGAATGGCGTGGAGTTGAAAAACAACATCAAGGAATATTGGTGGAAGAGTATGGTGCTTCTGCACGAGAACATCGTGGGCATCGACTCGGCCATCTTCATGCACCCCACCATCTGGAAGGCCTCGGGGCATGTCGATGCTTTCAACGACCCGCTCATCGACAACCGCGATTCGAAAAAGCGCTATCGTGCCGATGTGCTCATAGAAGACCAGATGGCCAAATACGACGAGAAAATACAAAAGGAGATAGACAAGGCACGCAAGCGTTTCGGTGAGTCGTTCGACGAGCAGAAATTCCGCGAGACCAATCCGCGCGTGCTCGACAACGTGGCCAAGCGCGACGCTCTGCACGAGCGCTTCACCAAGGCCATGCAGGGTCCCGACCTCGAGGAACTCAGGCAAATCATCCTCGACGAGGGTATCATCGACCCCATCAGCGGAACAAAAAACTGGACCGACGTGCGTCAGTTCAACCTTATGTTCTCTACCGAGATGGGCTCGGTGTCGGATGCCACCAACAAAATCTACCTGCGACCGGAAACGGCACAGGGCATCTTCGTCAACTACCTCAATGTGCAGAAGACGGGACGCATGAAGATTCCTTTTGGCATCGCACAGATAGGTAAGGCTTTCCGCAACGAGATCGTGGCCCGACAGTTCATCTTCCGCATGAGGGAGTTTGAGCAGATGGAGATGCAGTTCTTCGTCAAGCCGGGTACCGAACTGGAGTGGTTCCCGAAATGGAAGCAGATGCGTATGGCATGGCACCAGGCGCTCGGATTTGGTGCAGAGAACTACCGTTTCCACGACCACGACAAACTGGCCCATTATGCCAACGCCGCCACCGATATCGAGTTCAAGATGCCGTTCGGTTTCAAGGAGGTGGAGGGCATCCACAGCCGCACCAACTTCGACCTCTCACAGCACGAGAAATACAGCGGACGCTCCATCAAGTACTTCGACCCACAGGACAACGAGAGCTATACCCCGTTCGTCATCGAGACTTCCATCGGTGTCGACCGTATGTTCCTCTCCGTGATGTGCCACTCCTATGAGGAGGAGAAACTCGAGAATGGCGAGACGCGCGTGGTGCTCAAGTTGCCTGCTGCCCTGGCTCCCGTCAAACTGGCCGTGCTGCCACTCGTACGCAAGGATGGACTGCCCGAGAAGGCCCGTGAGATCATCAACAATCTCCGCTTCCACTTCAATTGCCAGTATGATGAGAAAGACACCATTGGCAAGCGTTATCGCCGGCAGGATGCCATCGGTACGCCCTACTGCGTGACCGTAGACTACGACTCGCTCAAAGACAATACCGTGACACTCCGCTTCCGCGACAGCATGGAGCAGGAGCGCGTGAGCATCGACCAGCTCAACGCCATCATCGAGGACAAGGTGAGCATCGCCAGCCTGTTAAAGAAACTGCAATAAATGAAACTACGCAATCTCATATCACTTCTTGGTGCTTTCTTCTTGGCACTTTCTTTCACCGCATGCAGTGAGACTAACAATGAGGTGGAGGAATATCCCAATTGGAAAGGCAAGAACGACGCCTTCTTCTCGGCAAAATTCAATGCCGCGAAACAGGCCATACAGTCGGGCGACAAGTCGTGGAGAATGTACAAGTGCTATTCCAGAAACCAGGAGAAAGAGGGGAGTCCCATCGACTATATCCTGGTGAAGGTGCTTGAGGAGGGTTCGGGCAGCGGATGCCCGCTCTATACCGATACGGTGAGGGTTCACTATAAGGGATGGCTGCTGGCCTCAACCTCTAATACCGACAAATACGACAGTGAACTGGGAAAGGTGTTCGACTCCTCATGGAGTAGTGACCAACTGGATCCCTCCATATCTGTTCCGACGAAGTTGGGTGTGGCTGGCTTGGTCGACGGGTTCACCACCGCCTTGCAGCATATGCATATCGGCGACAGATGGAAGGTGTACATTCCCTACCAACTGGGATATAAAGCCCAGGAGAGCAAAACGGTTCCGGCTTATAGCGTCCTTGTCTTCGACATCATGCTTGCCGCTTACTACCGGCCCGGGCATACGGTACCCAACTGGTCTTCTAACAACGCCATCCTGTGGGATGAGTAGTGAAAGGGCACTTTGCCTACAAGAGGAATATTACCTTATATAATATATAAAATATTTTTTTTCTAAGTTTATATATAAGAATATGTGCGTCAGTCCCCATCTGCTCGAGAAGAGTAGGATGGGGATTTTTTTATGTTCTGTCTCTGCCGCTAACAGCCATTGAGCCCGTCGAGGTGAATTCGGACTATTGTCTGAACACCTGCAATTCCTGAATTCCTGAACGACAAAAAAGAAGTTGGGCGAATGCGAAACTTCAATTGAATAAACATATCTCATGGAATCCTGTAGATTGACGCATGTCAAGAAACAGGTAAAATAACGGGAAAAAACGTAAAAAAACTTTGCTGTGTGCGCAAACAGTACTACCTTTGCATCGTCAAAAGGATAGAAATCCTAACGACAAGCGATTTCAATAAGGTATTTGATAAGGTAATAAGATTGAGATTTGAGA
This sequence comes from uncultured Prevotellaceae bacterium, assembly GCA_900320585.1. Taxonomy (GTDB): domain Bacteria; phylum Bacteroidota; class Bacteroidia; order Bacteroidales; family Bacteroidaceae; genus Prevotella. Next base: position 13,466 of record ONSV01000032.1, read on the forward strand.
GATAACAAAAAGGGTATTAGTCACAATAGAGAATAAAGGTCACAGAATAAAGAGAAGCAAAATATAATAGGTAAGATAAAGGTAAAGATTGACCGGGATAACAACAAAACGTGACATAGAATAGTAAAAAGAATCAGCATTTATGGTTCAACATTGTTTTTCAGGTAACCGCTCACGCCGTGAGGTGACAGCGAATGTTTAATTTAAAGTAAAGAAAGGGTAAAAAGATGAATTCAACAATTGTATTAGTTTTTGCAGTTTTGATTGCATCAGGATTTTTGTTCGAGAATAGTATCGAGAAAAAATAACTCGGACAGGTTTTATTGAGAAAACATTAGAAATAGATAGTACGCGGGTGGAGCCGAAATGACGGTGTCCACCCGTTTTTTGTGTCTAAGTCAGGCTTCGGAAAAGAAAATAAAATGCAATTTTATTTTGCTTTTCTCTCACCTTGCACTACCTTTGCAAGGTAATGGGAATGATGAAAGCTAAAAGCGATGCGCTGCTGGGACTGATCCGTGATGGTAAGCCATTGGGTAACAGCGAGAAACTCAACTTGATTGTTCAGTTGAGTATTCCTTCCATCTTAGCTCAAATCACCAGTGTGGTGATGTTCTTCATCGACCAGGCCATGGTTGGACATCTTGGTGCCGAGGCTTCGGCTGCCGTTGGACTGGTGGAGACATCGACATGGCTCTTTGGCAGCCTCACCGGGGCGGCCTCCATGGGATTCTCCGTTCAGGTGGCCCATTTCATTGGGGCCAACGATTTCGTGAAGGCCCGACAGGTGTTCCGGCATGCGCTCATCGTCACTACCATCCTGAGCCTGGCCATGGTCATCCTGGCCGCTGCCATAGCATGGCCGTTGCCGTATTGGCTGGGTGGTGGGGCCGACATCGCCCACGATGCCTCGCTCTATTTCCTTATCTTCGCCCTCTCCGGACCGTTCTTCCAACTCAATAGTCTCTCTGGGGCCATGCTCAAGTGCTCAGGCAACATGCGCATCCCCAGCCTCATCAGCATCATCATGTGCGTGCTCGATGTGGTATTCAACTATTTCCTGATTTTCCAGGCCCGACTGGGTGTCTTGGGTGCTGCTCTTGGCACGTCGTTGTCAATCGTGCTGTGTAGTCTCGTCCAGGCTTATATCGCCATCTTCCGCAACGAGATGCTGTCGCTGAGGAGAGTGGGCGAGCGCTTCTTCTGGGTGAGCGACTACTTGCGCAACGCCCTGAAAATCGGAGTGCCTATGGGGGTACAGTCGGTGTTGATGGGAGGAGCACAGATCGTAAGTACGATGATTGTGGCTCCATTGGGAAATATTGCCATTGCCGCCAATACCCTTGGCATCACTGCCGAGAGCCTGTGCTATATGCCGGGCTATGGTATCGGAGAGGCGGCTACCACACTGATTGGCCAAAGCGTGGGAGCACGCCGGGCCGACCTCTGTCGCAGTTTTGCACGCATGACTCTCTATAGCGGCATGGCGGTGATGGCGCTGATGGGTATCGTGATGTTTGTCTTTGCCCCCGAAATGATGGCATTGATGACCCCGGTCGAGGAAATCAGGCAGTTGGGCGCACAATGCCTGCGGATAGAGGCCTTCGCCGAACCCATGTTCGCTGCCTCTATCGTGGCTGTCTGCGTGTGCGTGGGGGCTGGCGACACGCTCAAACCGGCTATCATCAGCCTCTGCAGCATGTGGTTCGTACGCCTCACCTTGGCCTATGCGCTGTCGGTGAATTATGGTCTGCGCGGTGTGTGGACGGCTATGGCCATCGAACTCACCTTCAGGGGCATCATGCTCACCATCCGCCTCTTCCGGGGCAGATGGATGAGAGAGGCAGAGGTGCAGGCTGTATAGCGGGAGTGATGCCCTGACTCCGTTGACCGACTACAATTTCGCCACGGCTTCCTGGGCCTGGTCGAATTCCTCTACCAGACGGTTCATTACCTCGCTCACGGGATGTATGCTGTTCACCGCCGAGGCAATCTGTCCAATCTCCAGTTGTCCGTTGTCAAGATCTCCCTCGAAGATGCCACGCTTCGCGGCTGCCTTGCCCAAGATGGCCCTTAGGTCCTCGATGGCGGCACCTTCATTCTCTGCCTGTAGGATGCGGCAGTAGAGGTCGTTCTTCACCATGCGGGTGGGCGAGATGAGTTTCAGCGTGAGCATGGTGTCGCCTTCCTCCAGTTGGGTACAGCGCGTCTTGAAGGCCTCCGAGGCACTGCTCTCCTCGGTGAGGGCAAAAAGGGTGCCTATCTGCACGCCTTCGGCTCCAAGAGCCATGGCGGCCAGCATGGCCTGACCCGAACCAATGCCGCCGGCGGCTATCAGGGGCAGCGAGGTGGCCTTGCGCACCTGAGGTATCAAGGTGAGGGTGGTGGTTTCCTCACGGCCGTTATGGCCACCGGCCTCGAATCCTTCGGCCACAACGGCGTCTACTCCGGCTTCCTCGCATTTGCGGGCGAACTTCGAACTCGATACCACATGGGCCACCTTGATGCCGGCGTCGTGCAGGCGCTGGGTGTATTTCTTCGGACTTCCTGCCGAGGTGAATACAACGCCCACCTTCTCGGTAATCAGCAAGTCGATCAGACGGTCAATCTCCGGATACATCAGCGGAACGTTCACGCCCCAGGGCTTGTCGGTGGCCTCACGCATCTTGTGGATATGCTCGGTGAGGGTCTCGGGATGCATCGACCCGGCACCCAGCAGTCCCAGACCTCCGGCGTTGCTCACGGCCGAGGCCAGACGCCATCCACTGATCCACACCATTCCGCCTTGGATGATAGGATATTTTATGCCAAATAGTTCTGTGATTCTGTTGCTCTTCATATTCTTGGGTTTTATGGTTTGTTCTTCTTGTTGTCACTTTGCAGGCTGTCTGCACTCTTTTTCCTGGTGTAGGAGTCGTTGTGGTCGGGAGTGATATACTCAAAGCGGTCGAAATGGGTGAATCCCATCTGGCGAAGGAGTTGCTCGCTCTCGTCCACGTCGTCGGCTGTGTTGAACCGGGGGATGAGGGGCAGCCGCAGGGTCACGCGGTCGTGAAGCTCTTTGCTGGCAAGGAGCCGCAGGTTGTCGAGCACGCGCTCCCAGTGGCCGCAGGTATAGGCGTGGTAGGTGGCGGGGTGGGTGTCCTTGATGTCGACGATGTAGCCGTCAATAATGGGTAGCAGGGCCTCCACATACGCCTGGGGCACATTGAGACTGGTCTCGATGAAGATTTTCCAGCCTGGGTCGCACACTTCCTTGAAACGGCAAATAAAGGCATGGCGGAGAGCGGGCTCGCCACCTCCGAATGTCACGCCGCCTCCGGTAGCCAGAAAGTAGAGGTTGTCGATGCGGGTCTCCTCATAAAGTTGTTCCGGACTGATTTGCCAGCATGCCATATCAGGGTCTATCGACTGTGGGTTTAGACAGTATTGGCATCTTAACGTGCAGCCATGGAAAGCCACCAGGGTGGTTACTCCCTCGCCGTCGGTGGCGATGCGGTGGCGGCTGATGCCGATGATGGGACACTCCATGACGCTAACCCAGTAGGAAACCAATGCTCTCCAGCAAACCGTATATGAACATGTTTCGGGCATTCTCGCCTAAAATCTTGTTCAGTCCATAGCCCCGGTTGATTACCTTCATCCGCTGGCTTGTCACCAGGTGAAGCGACAGGTAGACGATGGGCAGAAGGAATGCCCAATAGTGGCCATATAGGCAATAGACCAGTCCAAGCAGGCAGGCCACGATACCAAGGGCAGAGAAGAGCCGTTCGGTGGCTTTCGCGCCTATCCTTACCACCAGGGTTGTCTTGCCCGTGCGCCGGTCGTTGTCACGGTCGCGGTAGTTGTTCACAATCAGCAGGGTGTCGATCACCAGTCCGCAGGCCATGGAGGCTGTGAAGGCCTCAATGGTCAGGCGTCCTGTCTGGAGGTAGTAGGTGGCACACACAGGCACGATGCCGAAAAACAGGAGCACCAGTACGTCGCCTAAGCCTAAATACGACAGGTGAGTGGTGTAGAGGAAACAGAAAACCACGCAAAGCAGGCCGATGGCCACCATCCACCATCCTCCGTAGACCACTAAGGGAAGTCCCACCACGCAGGCTGCCAAGGTGGTGATGAGGATGGCACGCCGCATGGCACCAAGTGTTACCCAACCTTGGGCGCAGGCGCGTTTCGGACCGAGCCGCAGCTCGTCGTCGGTGCCTTTCTTGTAGTCGAAATAGTCGTTCACCAGATTGGCGTCAATCTGCATGATAAACGCGAACAACAGGCACAAGATGGCTGGGAGGACGCGGAATCCCGTGCCCGAAAGGTCGCACCACGCCAGCGACAGGGCCACCATCACAGGGACGGCGGCGCCCGACAGGGTCTTGGGACGGGCGGCAAGTACCCACGCGCGCGGGGAGTTGAGTCTCACTTCGGTTTCTTCCATTTTTGTGTTATGATGACGCAAAATTACAACTATTTTGCCAATACGGCGGGGTTTTAGGACGTTTTATTTTGATTTTCCATTTCCAATCGCTAATTTTGCGTTGTCACCAACCCCATATCTTTCATGATAGACAATAATGTTAGCCTTGACCTCATGGAGTTCGTGGAGGTCAATATCCTTCCTCGCTACAACTCGTTCGACAAAGCCCATAACCTGGCGCATGTCACAAGGGTGATCAGAAAGTCGCTTGAACTGGCTCGACGGTTTGGGGCCGATATCAACATGGCTTATGTCATTGCTGCCTATCACGATCTCGGACTGGAAGGTCCCCGGGCGGTGCACCATGTCACCAGTGGAAAAATCCTCCTGGCCGACAAGCGGTTGGCCAAGTGGTTCTCACCGGCGCAAGTCAATGTGATGAAGGAGGCGGTGGAAGACCACAGGGCATCAGCGTCGCACGCGCCACGAAGCCTCTATGGGAAGATTGTGGCCGAGGCCGACCGTGACCTGGACCCCGAGATGGTGATCAGGCGCACGATAGAGTTCGGGTTGGAACATTATCCGGAGAAAACCAAGGAGGAGCATTGGCAGCGCTTCATGGAACACATGCACAACAAGTATTCTTCGCATGGTTATATCAAGATGTGGCTTCCTGGTTCGGATAACGAGAACAAACTCAAGCGGTTGCGTGAGTTGATCAATGCACCCCAGCGGATGCGCCTTGTCTTCGACCATATTTTCGACGAGGAGAAAAAGACATCTTCATGCTGAATCCTCAGCATGACTTCTGACACACGAAAACAACGGCGGAAAATCAGTTGAAGAAGTTCCATGCAACGCCAAAGCGCAGCACACGCGTATTGGTGGGGTAGTGGGGCACAAGGAAGTAGTTGCCACCGTCGGCCGGACTGTTCACGTGGCTCATCATCACGAAGAAGCGGGCATGCTTGAGGAAGAAGTTGGCATAAACGTTCACAAACGGATAGTTGCCAATCTTTACCTTCTCGGCATTCTCCTGCACTGCATATTGTGCGATGCCGGGCACATAGTCGGGTGCCTCATACTCGGTGAAGTAGCGCACGTCGGCACCTAAGTCGCAGTCGAGCACGTGGGCAATCTTGAAACGCAGGAAGAGGTTGGCGTAGGCGTTGAGCGCAGGCAGCGGGATAATGTCCTTGTGACTGCAGTTCTGATAGGTCAGCATCAGGTTCAGGTTGACAGGACCGAACGTGAGGTCTTGGCTCAGCGAGGCGGTCAGCAGACTGATGTTCTCGGAGGCCTGGCGGGCGAACGCGGCATTGTGGAGTCGCTCGTAATCCTCGTTTACCGTATAGCTATTGCCAAAATACACATAATTGCTCAGGTTGTCGTAGGCCACGCGCAGCTGGGTCCTCGTGCGCTGAAGGGTGAACCTGCCTTGCAGGCGGGTATGGGTGGTCATGTCCAACTCTTTGTCCCACCAGAAATGCTGGCTGTGGTAGTGACAATAATAATATGGGGCATTGACATAGTGGAAGAACCCATCGGCGGCCAACTGTATGGTGTCTCCAAGCAGGCGGAAGTTGAGGTCGGCACTGCCATCAACCATCACCTCGCCCTTGTTCTCGCCCACCACGCCAAACTCGGCGGTGCCGTTGTAGTGCAGCAGGTTGCCCTGGGTCTTGCTGATTTGGCCACCCACATAGATGGTTTGCTCGTTATGGGTATAGTTGGCCTTGGTCGTGTCGGGCAGCACATAGTGTCGCAGGTCATGCGTGATGTATCCCTTCATTCCGGCCTTCGCCCATTTGTTGAACCCCTCGAGCAGGGCCACGGCAAAGGTGTTCTTCAAGACGTAGCTGTTGGTCTTGTCGTAGATGGAGTCTGCCGAAAAACGCGAGATGGTGGCGTACTTGTTGGCGTAGTAGTCCTCGGGGGTAAAGTACGACTGGTAGAGGCGGCGGTTGTTCTCAAGATTCAGCGTGTGGATGAAGCTGGTCACCGGCACATATTCACTCTTGGTCCATGTGGTGTCGGCAGCAGCGGCTGTCTCGCCCACCATCTCGGCATTCTTGCGCTCAAACTCCAACAGTCGCTCATATTCCTCCTCGTCGAATTCGCCACCGTCTTTCTCGGCTTTCTTGCGCGCCTCTTCCTTGGCTTTCAGAGCGTCGTTCTCCTTCTGCGACTCCATGGCAAACTTCTTGGCCTTGATCTCTTCCTCGGTCATCGGTACCTCGCGCCTGAAGCCTAAACTATAGCGATGGGTGAGGAAGACGTGCTGGTTGTCGTTGCGGTTCCAGTTCTGCATGAGCATGGTGGGAATCTCGGCCTCGGTGTAGGTGTCGCGGAACTGCTCGGGATGGGTGATGAGGTTGTCGTTGATGATGCCACCGTTCTCGGCCTGTTTCTGGTGGTTGGTGGAGACGAGCAGGTGGGCCTGGTAGCGGTCGCCCAGGTATGAGGCCCATGTGGTGTAGTTGAAGAGGGCCGAACTGTTGTCGGAATAGTAGCCGCGACCGTAGATGTAGTCGAACTTGAACCCCAGACCCAGCCGTTTGCCGGCATTGATGGCAAAGAGTGCCTTGAAGTGGTCCTCACCGTTGGTGCGGTTGCCACAGGTGTTCAGGCTCAGGTTGGTGAGGGGCGAGTAGGTATTGGTAAAGTGGAAGTCGGCAGGATTGACAATGAAGTAACCCTGATTCTCATTGAAGATGAAGTCGTCCGATGATGTGGTGCGGTCAACGAAAATGCGGTTGAGCCGGGGTGCGCCTACGTTGCCCGTGGTGTTGTATTCACCGTGTAGGCCTTCGGTGAAAATGGTGTTCATGAACATATAGGATGCAGTGTCGGCCTCGGCTGGTGTGATGTCGCCGAACCGGTCGTCCACGGTCCAAACTTTCAGGCCACGGGGAATGTCTTTCTTGCCTTTGTTGAGGCTGTCGGATTTGTTGCGGTTGGCCTGCGTGATGTTGCCGTCGACATCCATCGAGTTAAAGTTCTGGGCAGTGAGATTGATACATATCCCCAAAAAGGATATGGCAAGAATCCACAGTCGGTAGGTCTTCATCATCATGTGTAAAAAGGGGTTATCTCAGCAGGCGGATGCAGCATTCCACCATCTTCACCGCCATGCTGGCCAAGAGGATATAGGTGCCTATCGTGCGGTATTCGGTGAAATAGACAATCACACCGATAATGGCCATGACCATGAAGATGATGTTGAGCACGTTGCGGAACTTGAGCATGTTGTCTTCGCCACGCTCGCGACGGTGACGGCGCAAGGGGCGCTCATTGTCGGTACTGGGTTGGATGTCCATGTTCTTATTCTGAGGTAAGCAGTCGGTTCATGTTCTCGAGAATCTCCTCCATGCGGTCTACGGTCTTGCGACGGTATTTGCCCGTGATCTTCAACAGGCGGGTGCGCTTCTTGTTGACCGCGTACTTGTCGGTGATCCATTCCTCGGCCTTGTATTTGGTGCCTCCATTGTGGGTCTCGTCGTAGAGATAGGAGAGGCGCATCAGCTTCACCTCCACCCGGTTGTCGTAGCAGTCGCAGGCAATGGTATAGATGAAACGGCCACGGTCGAGCACCAAGACGGTAGAGACGAATACCATCCATTCCTCGAAATGACACACGATCTTGTGCTCGGTCTTGTTCACCAACTGCACCTTGCTGGCGGGCAACTGCCCCTCTTCCTTGGTCATCTTCGTGAGGAAGTCGAGCATCATGTTGTAGTTCTCCTCGGCACTGCGCTGGTTATGGAAGGTACGCTGCCACTCCACGTTGCCGTCAACGATGGGAACCACGTCGCCCAGGTACTTGGCCCATTTGTAATCTTCGGT
>ONSV01000138.1 GCA_900320585.1 uncultured Prevotellaceae bacterium
CTTCAACCAACTGTTCGCCAGCGGCAGCGACCAGGTCATCTGCAAGAGCTACCAAACCATCAAGCAGCTCATCAACGAGCAGAAAGGCACCGATGCCGACCGCCAGGCGCTCCTTACCCTCAAAGGGCTCATACGCCGTGGCGAGGCACGCCTGGCCTGCGCCTACAACGGCATTGGCACCGACCATATCCACTTCCTCGACCTGCCCTTCTATGAGTCGGGACAGGTGGAGAAGCTGCCCATGTCGGAGCGCGACGTGGTGCCCATACAGCAGCTCATCGCCGGCATCAAGCCCCACCAGATTTTCGTGGCCGCCGACCTGGCCGACCCCCATGGCACCCATCGCAAATGCACCGATGCCGTGCTGGCTGCCGTCGACGAGGAGCGGAAAGCCAAGGCCGAGTGGACCAATGACTGCCGCATATGGATGTACCGGGGCGCATGGGACGAGTGGGACGTGGCCGACATCGACATGTGCGTGCCCATGAGTCCGGAGGAGCTGCGCGAGAAGCGCAACGCCATACTCAAGCACCAAAGCCAGATGGAGAGCGCCCCCTTCCTGGGCAACGACGAGCGGCTGTTCTGGCAACGGGCCGAAGACCGCAACCGCGCCACCGCCGAGCTCTACGACGACCTGGGCCTGGCCTGCTACGAGGCCATGGAGGCTTTCGTGGAGTACAAGTTCCTATAAGCAGCCCGCCTACCCCACAGCCAACCCCCGTCGCCGTTTGGCAGATAAAAAACGGGGGTTGGCTGATTTTTTTTCAATTGCACACCAACATCAACTATCTTTGCGTTCTGAAACAGAGTTTCACTGTACTACAATGTCGCATCTTTCAAAAGCATACTGCATGAAACATGAATACCTCTAAAGACGAACTGAAAGAAAACCTTGCCTACCTCATCGTCTGGCTATTGCTCCTGCTCACCCCCATCATCAGCATGGGCGTGCGCATGGTAGACGACAGCCAACTCACATTCAGGTGGGAGGCTATCATACGCGAGTGGAGGGTCATACTGCCCTTCCTCATCGTATTTGTGGTGCACAACTACATGATTGCGCCACTGCTCATCTACAAGAAGAAGAAATGGCTCTACGTGGCACTCACCCTGTGCGTGCTCGCAGTGTTCCAGACCTACCAATGCCAGCACCGGCCACCTTTCGAAAGAGATCACCGGAAGATGGGGATGCACGATGGTGGCAGACATGAGCGACCCGACTGTTCGTCCCTGCCGCACGATTTGGCCGACAGCACCAAGGTGGCCGACTTCGGGCGGCATCCTGTCCACGGACCAAGACACCAGGGCGAAGATCGGAAAGGCCACGCCGACGGCAAGCCCCCATTCGACAGGCATATGGGCGAACCACCCCTCCTCAAAGGCGAACATGATATCCTGGCCTTCATCGTGATGCTGCTGATGATAGGGGCCAACCTGGGGGTGAAGCAGTATTTCAAGTCGCTGAACGACCGCAAGCGCCTGCAAAACCTGGAGCGGAAGGCCCTGGAGCAACAACTGGAATACCTGAAATACCAGATCAACCCCCACTTTTTCATGAACACGCTCAACAACATCCACGCACTGGTCGACATCGAGCCCGAGGAGGCCAAGCACAGTATCGTGGAACTCTCGAAGATGATGCGCTACGTGCTCTACGAGGGTGCCAAAAGCAGCGTGCCCCTGCAGAAGGACATCGAATTCCTGAGAAACTACGTCACGCTGATGAAGCTGCGCTATACCGACAAGGTGAGCATCCGCTTCGACGTGCCCGACGACATCACCAACAAGATGGTGCCACCCATGCTGCTCATCACCTTCGTCGAGAATGCGTTCAAGCATGGCGTGAGCTACCGCAACCCGTCGTTCATCGACATCCACATCACCACCTCGGGCGACACCCTGACGTTCGTGTGCCGCAACAGCAAGACCGACAAGGAGCCCGACCTCGAGGGCGGCGTGGGACTGAAGAACACCCGCCAGCGGCTCGACCTCATCTATGGCGACGACTACCGGCTCGACATCGACGATGGCGAGGACACCTACGAGGTGACATTGGAATTGAAACTACACGACAAACCATAAAAACAGACAGCGCTATGATAAGATGCCTTGCCATCGACGATGAGCCTCTGGCACTCCGCCAGTTGGCCACCTATATCCAGAAAATACCCTTCCTGCAACTCGTGAAAGCCTGCGAGAGTGCCCTCGAGGCCCGCAAGATCATGGAGGAAGAGATGATCGATGCCATCTTCATCGACATCAATATGCCCGACCTCAATGGCATGGACTTCGTGAAGTCGCTGGCCGCACCACCGCTGGTGGTCTTCACCACTGCCTACTCCGAGTATGCCATCGACGGGTTCAAGGTCGATGCCGTGGACTACCTGCTCAAGCCCTTCGGTCTCGATGACATGAAGAGGGCGGCCAACAAGGTGAAGGCCCGCCACGACTTGCTTAACGCTACCGCACCTGCCATTCAGGAGGCGGCACCTGCCGACGACGACAACACCATCTTCCTGAAAACGGAGCACCGAATGGTAAGGGTCGACATCGACAACATACGCTACGTCGAGGGCATGAGCGAATACCTTCGCATCTATCTCGAGGGAGTGCCGCGTCCCCTCATCGTACTGCTGAGCATGAAGAAAATGGAAGAGCGGTTGCCCAGCGCCAGTTTCATGCGCGTGCACCGCTCTTATATCATCAATCTGAGAAAAATACAGGAGGTGAACAAAAACAGGGTCATCATGGACGCCGACACCTATATCCCCATCGGTGACCTCTACCGCGAGGCCTTCAACAATTACCTCGACAAGAAATTCCTCGGGAAGTAAAAGATATAGCCTGAATTTATCCCACCGGGCTCAATGAGCTATAGAGATGCTATAGATGCTATAGTAGCTATAGAAACTATAGAGACTATAGAGACTATAGAGACTATAGAGACTATAGAGACTATAGTCTCTATAGCTGCCAACCATGGTAATGTGCGAACTTAGAACTTGAGCGTATAGCCCAGTCCTACGAAGTGGCGGTCGGCCTCGTTGTCGTCCTTGTCGTTCACGTGCTGGTAGCGGTAGTACATCGTCACCGCGTTTTTCTTGTTGATTTTCCACTCCGCACCCACGTTGTAGCGCACTTTGTCAAGCTTCATCTCATTGAAAAGCTCTACGTTGGCAAAAGGCGTGGCGGGGAAATCGTTGATCTTGTAGGTGACCTGAAAGCGGCTGCGCAGCACGTTCTTGCCCTTGGCCGAATAGGTGTGCTCATCACCATCCCAGTCTTCGTCATAGTAGCTCCACCGCTGGTCGACGGTGTGCTCAGGACGGTAGGTGTACTGCCACCGCTCGCGCAGAGAGAATCCGAACTGGCCCAGTTTGTAACTTCCGGTGAGCGAGACGTTGAAGCGATGGCGCGGCCCCCAGTACTGAGCACATTTCTTCGGGTCGCCAGCATTCACCACCCCATTGATCACCTTCTTGTCGTCGGTGTCGTAATAGGAGACGCGCTCGTTGTTGTCGTAGATGAACACATAGCCTGCCGAGAGCTTCAGCCACGACAACAGTTTGTAACTGACGCTGACGCCGCCCGACCATCGGTCTACTTCCTTCACGTCGTCGCGGGTGCGCATCTCGGCCTCGAGGTCGAGCGAGACTTTCTTGTTGATTTTCTTTTCGGCCTCTACCGAGAGTATCGTCCCGAAGTCGTCCTGTGCGAAACTGAAGACGGGCATCATGGCCATGGCCAGCAGAAGGATTCTTCCTTTCATTGCAGCAGATATTAGGGGTAATGGATTAATTTTCTGTGAATTCGGATGATTTCAGTTTCATCTTCTCGTCCACGCTGTTGCTCACGGTGTTGTCGTGACTGTTGTAGAACACCTTGATCACCGCCATATCGCGCAGCATGTCGATGCCGCCCACTTCCACATTAATCACGTCGAGGCCCGTGCGCTCGCGGATATCGGCGATGAGTTCGTCGTGGCGCTCAGGCTTGATCAGCTCGATGCGGTCGTACTGGATGAGTTTGTAGGGCACCACCTTGAGCAGGCTCTCGCAGAGCCACACCACCACGATGATGAGGAAGTTGGTGATGAGGAGCTCGGCCAGCGGCATGGTGGATGCAAGAGCGTTGACCACCGACAGGCAGAGGATGATGAAGAGGTAGGTCATCTCGCGCACGGGCATGGCATCGGTGCGGTAGCGCATGATGCTGAATATGCCGAACATACCGATACCCACGCCTATTCCGGTTTTCCCCTTCATGTCCTCGAGCACGAAAATCATGAAGAACACGATGAAGAAGATGGCCACGCCGATGAGCATGAAGGTGAAGAAGAAGTCGCGGCGCTTGCTCTTCTTGTAGTAGAGCAGGTCGACGATTACCCAGTTCACTGCCACGCAAATGACAAAGCGCACCAGCATGTGCATGAATTCCGACGAGACGGAGAACAACAATTCGTTCATAAGACAAAAGAGTTTGATTCGTTGGCGATTTTTCTGATATCAATGAGTTTGGGCTTGAAACGGTTCACCCGCAACTGGTCGTTGGTGAGTGCCGAGCCCATGCAGTATTTGCTGAAACCATGTGGGAACACCCTGAGCACCCTGAGCATCTCGAGCACTGGCGAGAAACAGAGGCCGTCGCGCTTGAGCTCCACTATCACCAGCGGCCACATCCTGCGGTCGGTGCCTGTCACCAGGTTGTGGAACTCGAGGTCGGTGTCGATGGTGAGCCGCTCGGTGCGTGCCTTGTTGACGAGCGTGAGGCGCCTGAAGCGGTTCTGCAGCGCGGGCATCAGCCCTTGGTGGCCATAGCGCAGGTGCTTGTCGATGAAAGCCATCTGGAGGGCATCGTCAATCTGCATGTCGGTCACCTGCATCCGCTTCTTCTTGGTGCGCCCGTGGTTGTTCTTGGTCTTCACCTCGAGGAACTGCAGGTCGGAGGCCACATAGGTGCGGAAACGGAGTTTCTGCCGGTTGGCATACCCATATTGATGGGTGTAGAACATGTCGTAACGTGTAGTGTCGAAATAGGTAGTCTCATACAGCATGTTGCGCTCGCCGTTGATTTCCTGGGCCATGTATTCTTCCTGGGCCATGACGAGGAGTCGTGCCAGCACCGGCATGGTGGTGACAAACTTGGTGTCGATACGGTTCATGAGCCGTATGCCACTCATCTCGTCGAGTGTAATCGGGTCGAACTGTTGTATGATGCGCTCCATGATTCTGCCTATGGTTGAAGATTCGAAGCCTGCTTTTCGCTTGCCTATGATGATAACGCAAAGAATCAGCGAATCGTATACCCCTCAGGGAAACATTCAGCCAACTGGCAAGAATCTTCAACTAACGGCCATGACGGACATGGCCGGTGGTGGAGTGAGGCTATTTTACGTTGCCTACCTGAATGAGATATTCTGCTATTTGCACGGCATTGAGGGCAGCGCCCTTCCTGATCTGGTCGCCGCTGAGCCACAGGGTGAGTCCGCAGTCCTCGGCAAGGTCCTTGCGCACACGGCCCACAAAGATGTCGTCCTTGCCGGCGGTGTCGAGCGGCATGGGGTAAACCAAGTTGGCGGGGTCGTCGCAGAGCGTGCATCCGGGAGCATTGGCGATGGCGTTCTGTGCCTCCTCCACCGAGAGCGGGCGCTCGGTCTCTATCCACACACTCTCGGAGTGCGACCTGAGCGACGACACCCTCACGCAGGTGGCCGAGCAACGCACGTCGGAATGCATGATCTTGCGGGTCTCGTTAAACATCTTCATCTCTTCCTTGGTATAGCCATTGGGCTGGAAGACATCTATCTGTGGTATGACGTTATAGGCAAGCTGATGGGGGAACTTCTTCACCGTCACGGGTTTTTGCTCCACAATCTCACGATACTGCTGCTCGAGCTCGGCCATGGCAGCGGCACCGGCGCCACTGGCGCTCTGGTAGCTCGACACACGGATGCGGCGGATGTGCGACAGCTGCTCGAGGGGTTGCAGCACCACCACCATCATGATGGTCGTGCAGTTGGGGTTGGCGATGATGCCCCGTGGGCGGTCAAGGGCGTCACTGGCGTTGCACTCTGGCACCACCAAGGGCACGTCGTCGTCCATACGGAAGGCACTCGAGTTGTCGATCATCACTGCACCAAATTTGGTAATGGTATCGGCAAACTCTTTGGAGGTACCGGCTCCTGCCGAGGTGAACGCGATGTCCACGTCCTTGAAATCGTCGTTGTGCTGAAGGAGTTTCACCTCATAATCCTTGCCACGGAAGGTGTATTTACGTCCGGCACTACGTTCCGACCCGAAAAGCACGAGGTCGTCAAGGGGGAAGTTACGCTCGTCGAGCACACGCAGGAATTCCTGTCCCACGGCACCGCTGGCACCTACAATTGCTACTCTCATTTTCCTATTTCCTTTATTTTGTTAGTTTTCTTGTGCCCAAAACCTACATTTCGAAAGCATCGGCACGTTTTGGGCTACAAAGTTACTGCTTGACGAGCGAAAAGCCAAACAAAACCAAATATATTTCACATTTTTCTCATATTATAAGGAGTTGCAGGAGGTGTGTTATAGATGCTATAGTTGCTATAGATGCTATAGATGATATAGATGATATAGATGATATAGGTGCTATAGATGCTATAGATGATATAGATGATATAGATGATATAGATGATATAGATGATATAGATGTTAGCCTTGCTATTTAGCGAATGGGAAGCTTGAAGCACAAATTTCAGACAGGTTTTTTGGCCCTTTATTGTTTTTGT
>ONSV01000093.1 GCA_900320585.1 uncultured Prevotellaceae bacterium
CAATGAAGTCGGTGAAGAAAGGTCTTGCCAACATGGTGAAGTTCCTCATGTTCATCAGTCCGGTTTACCCACAGTGCACTCAGGGAATGTAACAAGAACGAATCGACAACAGACAAAACTACAAACAAAGTATCAACCCACATCACCAACATTAAAAAGCATACAACAATGAAAGCAATGAATATCACACCCGCCGCAACAGTAGAGTTCAACAAGGAGGCCTTCGCCGACAAGTGCAAGAAAGCCATATCGAAGTTCATCGACATCTACCTGGTGTTCTTCCAGATGCCCACCGGCATGGTAGTGAACCCCGAACAGCAGCAGATCTGGCGCAAAGGATAAAGCAAACTCAACTTGACATTATAGAGAGGAGTTCAGGAGTTACAGAAGTTCAGGAGTTCAGACATTACCACTGCAAACTGTCATTGAGCTCAACGAAGAGAGACCCGGACTATTGCCTGCACACCAATATATCAGACACAGACAGAACTAAGCGAACGCATAGCTACATTACATATTTATAATCTGTTTCATCGCCACCCAGTCGTTCATGCTGGGTGGTCTTTTTTGTTTTTCACAGAATGTCTCAGACTCATCGATCGTGGCTTTTTTACCCGGTCATACCGCTGGCGGTCGCAGCATGCTGCGACCCTACAGCGTGGTTGGACATTCTTCTGGGTTCATTTTGACACGACATCCAACAGTGCGCACCATCCTTTCAACATAGAACATTTTTATTTTGACACACATCTTTTTATCACCCCCCAACATTATTATATACGATTATGTTGAAAGCATTGAGCTAATTGTAAACGAATGTTAAATATTGGACTGTCGGTGAAAAAAAATGCCGAAATGTTTGGAACGTATCCATATTTGAACTACTTTTGCAGTGTACTATTAAGGTAGTACACTATAACACCAATCTAACAACCACTTTAAAAAATACAACTATGGATATCATCATTACCGTTTTCACCGTACTGAGCATGTACCTGAACCTGTCAAGCAACCCCAACAGTGACTACTGCTACAACGCCGACATTGAGAATGGCGTAGTGAATGCCCTCTATGTATTCGACAACAAGAGCGACTACCTGAAGCCCACCTATGCCTACCAATTCACCTACGACGAGGCAGGACGCCTGTCGGAGAAAGCCACCTATAGCTGGAACAAGGAGACGAGAACCTACGAGCCCTACTACAAATTGCAGTTCGACTACAACGGCCTGGGCTACGAACTCTCACACTGCCTCTGGAGCAAGAACACCCAGACCTGGCAACCCACCGACGAGTCGATGGTCTACTTCGTGGACAACAGCCAGCTGCGCTCGGTGACCCACTACCAGCATGAGCGCCATACCGACCAGACCACGGTGAGCCACCTGTTCGTGCAAGACCCCTACGAGGACTATCTGCTCACCCTGCTGGCCAATGCCAACCATTAATGTAACAGCCATCCATAACGCATATAAAGACACATTCATCATGATAGACATCAATAACATCAGCTTCGCCTACCCAGGCCAAAATGATAAAGTGTTCGACCACTTCAACCTGAAGCTCAACGCCAACAACATCTATGGCCTGCTGGGCAAGAACGGCACCGGCAAGAGCACCCTGCTCTACCTCATCTCGGGCCTGCTCCGGCCAAAAGAGGGCAGCGTGACCGTCGACGGCTACAAGTCGATTGACCGCCGCCCCGAGATGCTCGAGGAAGTGTTCATCGTGCCCGAGGAGTTCGACCTGCCCGCGATGACGCTCGACAAATACGTGAGCATCAACGAACCCTTCTACCCCCACTTCAGCCGTGAGGTGCTGAACAGCTGCCTCAACGACTTCGAGCTACCCGCCTCGCTCTCGCTGCAGTCGCTCTCGATGGGCCAGAAGAAGAAAGTGTTCATGAGCTTCGCCCTGGCCGCAGGCACCCGCCTGCTGCTGATGGACGAGCCCACCAACGGACTCGACATCCCCTCGAAGGTGCAGTTCCGCCGCGTGGTGGCCAACAACATGACCGACGACCGTACGCTCATCATCTCCACCCACCAAGTGCACGACGTGGAGTCGCTGCTCGACCATATCCTCATCCTGAGCAAGGACAAGTTGCTGCTCGACGCCTCGGTGGGCGATATCTGCGAGCGCTACACCTTCGAGTACCGCGCACCCGGCAGCCGTACCGACGACGTGCTCTACAGCGAGCCCTCGGTGCAAGGCAACGCCGTGATCACCCCCCGCCAGGCCGGCACCGACGAGACACCGCTCAACCTCGAGCTGTTCTTCAACGCCGTGACGCTGGGCAAGGTGAATGGCATGAACGACAACACACAATCCTAACACCCTACTACGATGAGCAAGAATCTCAACTTCGATCGCCTGGGCAAACTGGTTAGATGGACCACGGTCACCGACCGGAGCTACATCATAAGAAGTTTTTGGATGTATTTAGCCTTACTGTGTATCATCCTACAGCTCGACAACCTAAGATTCGTATTGAACAGCGGAGTAAGAATTGGGTTCACCTATGGTTGTGTCATCGCCATGATAGTAGGTCTGCTGGCCGGCGGAGGATCCTATTTTTTCAACTCCTTCAACCAATGGAAAGACGGCATCAGAGAGCTCTGCCTGCTGCCGGCCTCACGCCTGGAAAAATTCCTCGTGCGCTACCTGTTCAGTTGGGGCGTGCAGATAGTCGGCTTCACCGTCAGTCTGCTGATTGCCGACGTGCTGCAATATATCGTAGGTTTCGTTCTGGGCCGCGAGCCACTCTTCTGGGTCACAAGCCGTGTCTTCGAAACCCTGAACATAGTCAACTGGGACGGCAAGACAATCTTCGTGGTCATCGCTCTGATGGCATGGAGCAACACGCTGTTCCTGTTGGGCTCAAACTTCTTCCGCAGCCTGAAATACAGCTTCGTCTACACCGGCCTCGTGCTGACTGCACTCTTTATAGGCTTCTTGATGCTGTTGCCCTCCGGCAGTTACCAGACGGGCTTTGCTCTCGGCAGCATGGTGAAGCAGCATGGCATCGTCATCGGCTGCATCGGCATATTGCTCAGCATAGCCAACGTGATGGCAGCCTACCGCCTCTTTGGCCACCGGCCACTGATTGGCAGATTCATCAATCCCCTCTAAAACAGAAAGAAAATGAAGAATTTCAATATCAAAAGATTCTGGCAGACCTTCAAATGGTATTTCTACGAGAACCGCGGCCTGATACTGAAATGGACCGCCAGTGTGGCACTGGTGACCGCCATCCTGGAACTGCTGTTCGTGGGCCTCGTCAGCATGAGCAAACCTTCGGAGCCGGGATTCTCGCCCTATACCCTCGGTTTGTTCGCCGCCAACTCCATATGCGTGGTATTGATCATGTTTTCCGTCCTCTATATCAACAGCTACATCTTCGGATGGATTAAACAGAAGCAGAAGCGCATCGCCTTCCTCACGTTGCCAGCCACCAACCTGGAGCGATGGACCACAGCCACCCTCTATGCCGCCGTCATCATCCCGGCATGCATCATCGCAGGCTATCTGGTGGGCGACGTGGTGCGCAACATCGTATTCTACCTGCCAAGCAAGGGATGGGTCTTCGGCTTTGACGCTTTCACGAACATGGCCGGAAATTACGGAGGAAACACGACAATCCTGAGCAAAATACTGAACTACGTCATTCTCATCTGGACTAGCACATTCTTTATCCTCGGTGGCACCTGGTTCAAGAAAGCGCAGTTCATCGTCATTACCGCCATCGAGTTGGCACTTACCCTCTCGCTGGGTTATCTGGCCAAAGTGTGCGACGCGCCATGGCTCAACCTGTGGAGCAACCAAGACGGTGCCACAGGCGTAGTACACCTCATTATCCTGGTGGCATTTTCCATCTTCAACCTATGGCTGAGCTACAGGATATTCAAGCGTTTCCAAATCATCACCTCTAATTGGACCAATCAATGAATTTCAGCAACGACAAAGCAATATACATACAGATGGCCGACCGGCTCTGCGACGAGATCCTCTCGGGGAAATACGCCGACGATGCTCGCATACCCAGCGTGCGCGAGTATGCCGTGCTGCTGCAGGTGAACACCAACACCGCCATGAAGGCATACGACCAGCTGGCACGCGACGAGGTAATTTACAACAAGCGTGGACTGGGCTACTTCGTGAAGCCCGGCGCCAAGGAGCAGATCATGACCGCCCGCCGCAGCGAGTTCCTCGAGGAACACCTGCCCGAGCTCTTCCGCAACATGCGGCTGCTGGGCATCGACATCCACGACATCGAGAAGGCGTGGACGGAGTGGGAGCAGAAGCAGAACGAAAAAGAATGACCTTGAAGGAAAGTGAGGGTGTGTAATAATGTGCCCTCTATTTCCGTTTCAAGGACATGAGCGCATTCATAATGTCGGCTTTTGGAGAAAAAGCACGACCAACCTTACATCACAAGAATAAAAATCGAATACCAAACAAAAACAAATCAAACCATGTACAACAGAGAATTTACCCCAGAGAGAATCACCGCGTTGAGACCTGACGAAGTCTTCGTCTTCGGAAGCAACCTCGCTGGTGCCCATGGCGGCGGTGCGGCACGCCTGGCCTACAACTGTTTCGGTGCTGTGTGGGGACAGGGCGTGGGACTGCAAGGACAGAGCTATGCCATCCCCACCATGCAGGGCGGTGTGGAGACCATCAAGCCCTATGTGGATGAGTTCATCGCATTCGCCCAGCAACATCCCGAACGCAAGTTTTTCGTGACCCGCATCGGTTGCGGAATAGCCGCGTTCACCCCCAACGACATCGCTCCCTTGTTCGAAAAGGCCATCGACCAGGCGAACGTCATCCTGCCCAGGGATTTCGTTGGCGTGCTGGCCCGTTCGGCAAAGCGCACGGACAGTACCCCATTCACCCCCGAGGAGATGAATGCCGTCATGATGTGGACGATGGGTGCCGGCAACTCAGCCAAGCGGTTCAACGGCGAGAACCCCATACCACCCAAAAAGAAGGTGGCAACAAAGAAAAGTTGGAAAAACGAGCCCATGCCCGACAAGAATTCGGTCATCAGATTGAATGTGACGATTCCGGCCGACGCGATGCGCATCATCAAGTATGGTCACATTCCCGAGGCCATGGAAGACCACTGGTTCATGTACTGCGACGACGACACCATCCGCTATTTCCGCAGCTGGTCCGGATTCTGCATCTTCGAGGCCAAGTATGAGAAGTTGGGTGGCGATTACAGAATCACCGACCTGCGCATCAATCGTGACCCTGAACAGTATGGCAATACCGATGACAAAAAAGACGCTTACCGGTTCATGGCACTGCTCACCGAAGAATATGGCGGTGACGCCAAAATGTTTTGGGAAAAGGCATTGCAATAGTTGCAAGGAACATAAAAGACAATATATTCAACTTATGCAAGTTGAGAGGAGTTCAGGCATTACCACAGCAAACAACCATTGAGCCTAACGAGGTGTATTCGGACTATTGTCTGGACTCCTGCAACTCCTGAACTCCTGAACTACAAATAGTTGAGCGGATGCGAAACATCAATTTAAATACATTATGAGAAAGTACCTGTTATTATTGGCATTGCTGCCTATGCTTGGCGTCCATGCCCAGCAACTGGATGGCAGTTGGAAAGGCACGCTGAATGTCGGTCAGCAGAAGCTCACCATGATACTGCATATCGACAAGGACAAGCCAAGCGTCACCATCGACATCCCCGAGCAGGGTGGCGAGAACATCCCGATGGAGGTGAAGCACCTTTCGGCCGACTCCATCCACGTGACGTTATCGAAGAACAACGCCAGCTACGAGGGAAAGCTGAGCGACGGCCAGATGAAAGGCGTCTTCAAACAAAGCATCCTCGCCCTCCAGCTGAATTTCGAACCTGGCGACTTGGTGGTGAACCGTCCACAAGAGCCTCATCCGCCTTATCCCTATACCACCGAGGAGGTGCGTTTCGTCAACCCCGTGGCCAACGACACCCTCGCTGGCACACTGACCTACCCCGTAGGCTTCAAGAAGAAAAAGGCACCCGTGGTGCTGATGGTGACGGGCAGCGGACCGCAGAACCGCGATGAGCAGGTGTTCAGGCACAAGCCCTTCCTCGTGCTGGCCGACTGGCTGGCCCGTCATGGCATCGCCAGCCTGCGCTACGACGACCGTGGCACGGGGGCATCGACGGGCAACTTCGGAGATGCCACCACCGCCGACTTCGCCGACGATGCCCGTGCGGGAATCCAATTCCTGAGAAACCGCAAGGAGTTCCGCAAGGTGGGAATCCTCGGGCACAGCGAGGGTGGCGCCATCGCCTTCATGCTGGGCAGCGAGGCAGTGCCCGACTTCATCGTCAGCCTGGCGGGTCCTGCCGGCAGGATCGACACCATGATGGTGGCCCAACTCAACCTGATTGGCCGCTCGCAGGGCATGACGCAGGACATGGTGAAAACCACCAAAGACGCCCGCAACTACCTGACAATGGCCGACAAAGGCAAATGGATGAGTTATTTCATCGATATGGACCTCTCTCCCTACGTGAGAAAAACCTTCTGTCCGGTGTTTGCCCTGGGAGGCGAGAAAGACCTGAACGTGCCGCCTTCGTTCAACACGAAAGCCCTTGAGGAGAACCTTCCCCAGAACAAGTTCAACGTCATCAAGGTATATCCCGGACTGAGCCATCTGTTCCATCACTGCACGACGGGCAACCCCTCACTGGCGTTCACCATCGAGGAAACCATCTCGCCGGAAGTGCTGAACGATATCTCTGGCTGGATACTGTCGTTGGGAAAGAAAAAATAATGTTTTAGGAGTTCAGAAGTTCAGGAGTTCAGGAGTTCAGACAATAGCACTTCTTTTGGGAGTGCAAACAATGTCACTTCTTTGGGGAGTGCAGACAATGTCACTTCTTTGGGGAGTGCAGACAATGTCACTTCTTTGGGGAGTGAAGGAGTTCAGGCAATAGCCCGATTTCACCTGTTGGGCTTAAGATGTTGTTAGCCATAGTAATGTCTGAACTCCTGAACTTCTGTAACTCCTGAACTCCTTTTATTGTTCATGGCCGTGAGAAGCCATCTTTCTCACACCTGTCCTTCAAGTGGTTGATGCGTGTGTCGTAGTCGGGATGCGACGCGAACACCTTCAGCCACTTGGTGTATTTTGAGTTCTTCGATTTCGACATCTTCTTGAGTTTCTCGAAGAGTTTCACCATGGCCCACGGGTTCTTGTCGTGGCGCTTGAGCAAGTCGTAGCCATAGTCGTCGGCCTCGGTCTCATGCGCCTTGGAGTGGGCGGCAGAGAGCACGGCACTGCTCACCGACCCGAGGAAGGAGTCGGAGATGGTGGCCCAGGTGTCGCTGAATATCCCGATGGCATCGGATGCCGCACTGCGCATCATCGCGCTGCGCCATGCCTTCTTCGAGTGCTTCAGGGCCACATGGCCTATCTCGTGGCCAAGCACCCCCAGCAGCTCGTCGTCGGAGAGCAGGTCCATCAGTCCCGAGAACACCCTCACGCTGCCGTCGGGACAGGCGAAGGCATTGAGTTCGGAAGTCTTGTAGACCTTGAAGTTGAGGGTGATTCCCTCCACGCTGTTGATGCCGCTCATCACGCGCCTCAGCCGCTTGGAGTAGGCATTGTTGTAGCCAAGCACCTTGTTCTGCTGGTCCATATACGCCACCTCCTCGCTCACCATCTTGGCCAGTCGCTCGTCGTTGATGCTTATGGCCTGATGGGTTTTCCAAAGGCCCGTAATCACCTTGCCCCAGTTTTGTGCCGGAGCCGCAGAGGCCATCGTCAGGCATGCCGCCAGGAGCAGGGCCCTGATTATTCGCAAGGGGAAATTCTTTCTTATCATGTGATGCCCTGCTCCTGCTGTCCCGAAGCCTCTCCTTTCTCCCATTCTTCCCATTGGCGCATGGCCTCCTGCCAGTCGGTCTGCTCGCCCTCGGCTATGGCCTGCTGCTGCCGCTGGGCCTCGTCGCGGGCCTTGTCACGGGCGCGCTTGGCCTTCATCGCGGCGATGGTGGCATCGTCGAGAATCTCGATGGCCCCACGCCGGATGGCAGCCAGCAGTTCCTCCTCACCAAACGCCTTTCCGGGTTCGTTGAAGTCGGAGATATTGAACTCGTAATTCACTCTCAGGTCATGGCGCACCAGTTTCTGCTGGGCACGGTTGCCCGCGTTCTTCTTGCGCAGAAGCACGCCAATCTCCTTGATTTCCTGTTGTGAGAATTTGTTTCTACCCATTATTCGTTTGTTCTGGCTTGCCCAGAGTTTGAGCTCGCCTCTATGGAATGGTGCTATCTTACCACCACTTTCTTGTTCTGCTTGATGACCAGGCCGCGGGCATTCTCGCTGGCCGGGGTGCCGTCGATGCGGTAGACGCGGGTGTCGGCAGAGACAGCCGGAGCGGCGGGAACGGGACGGATGGCCGACTGCTGTCCGGTCTTCTCCAGGAATTCCTGCTTTGCCTTCGCCAGCTGCTCAAGGAATGCCGGACTGGTGTGCAGCGCGGCATACCCGATGCTTGCCCCCACCCGGCTGGCATCGACATCGCTCTGCCAGTGGGCACCCTCTATCACGCGGCTCTCGCCATACATCCATCCACGGGCGAAGATGGTGTCGGCATTGGCGGGATTGATCTCGGCCAACAGCAATGCGGTGGTCCAACCACGCGAGGTATGTCCGGAAGGATAGCTGCCCTCGCCCCGCACATCCGACTCCGTATCAGGCGAGAGCAGGTGCTCGTCGTACATCTCGAAAGGACGCAGACGCTTATAGAAGGCCTTGGGCTCCACACGCATCTGGTCGGTGGTGGTGAGGCTGGTCTCGAGCAGTTTCCAAATCTCAGGTGTGTCCTCACGCGAGATGGTGAGTCCGAAGGGTATGTTGAACTCTGCGAAGAGGTTCTCGAACGTCCAGATGGCATCGCGCTGTGCGATGGCAGCCCGCTCGGGGTCGAGGCGCTGTGTCTTGCCCCACTGGTAGCGCACCACATCGTTGGCGAACTCCGGACTGTTGAAGGCCGGTGGCGGTGGCAGGCACTTGATGAGGTCGGGCAGTTCGTTCGTAGCCAAATAAGGTGTCACGGCGTCTTGTGCGCTCAACGAAGACGATGCACAGAAGAATGAAATGGCCAAAACGATGGCCTTGCTGAAATTATTACTCATTGTGAATTAATTTTTTTAATATTGTAATTGTATTGGTGTCCAGACTATAGCGTTGTTTTAAGGACTTTAGCGACCTTAGCCTCGCAGCTTTTTAACGCTTTCTCGTTTTCAGCGTGCTAAATTACTACATTTTTTGAAAATAGCGCGAATGCCCAAACAGATAAATCCGTTTTTTTACAAGACAACTTTTGTCAAAACAGACAAAGGAGTGGCGCAGAACGAATCGTTGTCTGATTTTGGCGGGAAAATTTGGAAGAATGGGGATAGTTTGCTTATTTTTGCAAAAACAAATGGAAAGACACCCTTGAAAACCCTATGAAAATGAAAAAAATAGCAATCATGTGTATGACAGTACTTTTGGCGGGATGCAACGCCACCGACTTGGAGCAGCAAGTCAACGAGCTCTACGAGAAGATGTCGCAAGAGGAGCGCATCGCCCAGTTGAGAAGCGGATACATGAATGAGTTCTTCGACAAGCAAGGCGTGCTCGACACCGCCAAATGCCGCAAGGAGATACCCAATGGCATAGGCCACTTCTCGCAGTATGCCAGTCAAGAACCCATAGACCCCAATGTGCTGCGCGACCATGTGGCCGCCATGCAAGACTGGCTCATACACAACACCCCCAACGGCATTCCGGCCCTCTTCCACGAGGAGGTGCTGTCGGGTGTCAACACCAGCGGCGCCACCATCTATCCCCAGCAGATAGGGCAGGCCTGCTCGTTCAATCCCGAACTGGCCGAGCTGAAGACCCTCCAGACGGGCACCACCCTGCGCAAGATGGGTGGCGTGCTGTCGCTCTCGCCGATGGTCGACGTGTGCCGCAACCCCAGCTTCAACCGTCTGGAAGAGTCGTATGGCGAGGATGGCTACCTCTCGGCCGTGATGGGCACCGCCTTCGTGCGCGGTCTGCAGCAAGGCGACCTGCGCAAGGGCGTGGGAGCCTGCTCGAAGCACTACTTAGGCTACGGCGGTGGCGGTGACGCCGACGAGAAGGAGATGATGGAGGAGATTCTGCTGCCCCATGAGACGATGATACGCCTCACCGGCAGCAAGGTGGTGATGCCTGGCTACCATGCCGTGCATGGCACCAACTGCGTGGCCAACGGCGAGATACTGAACGACATCCTGCGCGACTACGTGGGCTTCGACGGCATGGTGGTGAGCGACTACACCGCCATCGACCAGTTGCCCGACCAGCCCGACGAGGTGCACAAGGCCGCCGCTGCCATCAATGGCGGCAACGATGTCGACTTCCCCCGCGGCGTGGACTACGCGCACCTGCAGGAAGCCCTCGACCAGGGACTGGTGAAGCCCGAGGTGTTCGAGCGTGCCGTGAAAGACGTGCTGCGCCACAAGTTCCGCTCCGGCCTCTTCGACAAGGACGCCTACCTCTACAGCAAGGAACAAATCACCCTCGACACCCCCGAGGAGCGCCAGACCGCCTACGACATCGCCACCCACGGCGAATTTGGTCTCTATCTCCTCTGTCCAGTCGCAGCCGCGTGAGTACATGATGTTCATACCCTCGGGCTTGTGGGCGGTCATGCCCTCGAGCAGTCTGATGACGTGAGGGTGGTCAAGGTCTTCGGTAATCATCTTCCAGAAATAGGTCATGGCAGGGAACGAGTAGTCGCCGCACATGGCCCACATGCTGTTGGCGTTGGGACCCGTC
>ONSV01000013.1 GCA_900320585.1 uncultured Prevotellaceae bacterium
GAAATCGTCATCAGTATTGTAAATACTTTTCATCATTTTCCGACATCTGCTTTTCTCGCCCACACCCAGTTTGTTGTTCACTGTAGGAACACGCAACGTGGTCTTGAAAGTACGCAGGTCGGGAAGAGAAGCCAAGTTGGTAATACCGAATCTCTCGGCCAGGCATGCCTGGAAATACACCCTGACAAGGGTCATATAGTCTTCAATACCTCCGACTTTGGTCTCTTCGCTCTTTTTTCCAAATAATCTTGAGAAAAAACTCATAATATGTTTAGAATTTTGAATATAACAAAATAGATTTGTGCACAAAGTTACAACAAAAAAAGGAAAAACGGCAAAGAATAGTCGTGAAAATCTGTCGTTCGTCGGCCTTGTTCCTGCTTGGCCATGTCATGATGAAGTGTTGGAAACAACGTCAGTCGGAGAAGCGGCGCCAATAGATTCTAAACAAATAATAAAAAAAGCACAAAATCAACAGATAAGTTTTTTTATTTACAACATTTATTTGTAACTTTGCACGCAAATTTTGAGTAAGGCGTCCATTTCCGCACCCCAAGGTGCCGTGATGGCGCGTTAAGTTATGCCCAAATATCCAGAAATTACAAGAACATGAAAGGAATAGTATTGGCAGGAGGGTCTGGCACCCGCCTCTACCCAATCACCAAAGGTATCAGCAAGCAACTCATCCCCATCTTCGACAAGCCGATGATATACTACCCCATATCAGTATTGATGCTTGCCGGCATTCGCGAGATATTGATTATCTCTACTCCCCACGACCTTCCGGGCTTCAAGAGGCTGTTGGGCGATGGCCATGAGTTTGGGGTGAGTTTCTCCTACGCCGAGCAGCCCAGTCCCGACGGTCTTGCCCAGGCCTTCATCATCGGAGAGGAGTTTGTGGGCGACGATACGGTTTGCCTTGTTCTTGGCGACAACATATTCCATGGCACCGACTTTACCCAATTCCTGCGCCGCAGCGTAGTGTCGGCCTCTGAGGGCAAGGCCACGGTATTCGGCTACTATGTGAACGACCCACAGCGATATGGCGTGGCAGAGATTGACAAAGAGGGCAATTGCCTGAGCATCGAGGAGAAGCCCGCCTGCCCGAAGAGCAACTATGCCGTGGTGGGACTCTATTTCTATCCCAACTCGGTGGTGGAAATAGCGAAGCATATCAAGCCCAGTGCGCGTGGTGAGCTGGAGATTACCTCGGTGAACCAGGCCTATCTGGAAAAGGGCCAACTGAAAGTGGAGAAGCTGCCGCGCGGCTTTGCCTGGCTCGACACCGGCACACACGACAGCCTGGCCGAGGCCAGCACCTTCATCGAGGTGATAGAGAAACGGCAAGGCCTGAAGATAGCCTGTCTTGAGGAGATAGCCTACCTGAATGGTTGGATTGACCGTGCCACGCTCCTTGAGAGTGCCCGCGTGATGGAGAAGAACGACTATGGCAAGTATTTGATGAAACTGGCCGATACCAAAGACAACAACAACAAATAAAATAAGAAATGGAAGAGAACAAAAATGTAACAACGAATGAAATCTTGCGGGATCAGAACGAAGAGAGGTCATTCTTCAATTTCCGCACACTTTTCGAGACATTCATTCTAAACTGGCAATGGTTTGCCCTCTCGGTGATCATCTTGCTTGGCATCACCGCCATTTATTTAAGGTACACAACACCGAGATACTCAGCACAGTCGAAGATGCTGATCAAGGACGAGGACAACCGTGGCCGAAACAATTCGATTCTCAATATGACCAACCTGGGTATGATGTCGAATTCCGAGGGTATTGACAATGAGATGGAAATTCTCTCCTCACCTGAAGCTCTACACCTCATATATTCTCAAGGGCCGTGTGAAGAACACCATTCTCTACAAGAACCAGCCCGTGACCGTAGACATCGACGCACCTCACTTGGAGCGGCTGAGTCAGCCCATCCACCTCACCATAGAGCGTGACAAGAGCAACTACAAGGTGAAGGGAAGCTACTTTGTGTCGACCGACGACAACAGAGTTGCGGGTCCCTACAGCATTGACAAAGTGTTCACCTCGCTGCCCCAGACGCTGAAGACCAAGGCTGGCGACATCTCGTTTGTGGCCAACGGCAACAGCACCCTGAGCGACGGCAGCAAGATGATGGTCACCATCCAGTCGCCCTACAACGCTGCTTACAAATACCAGAGCGCCTTCCATGTGAACCCCACATCGAAGAGCACAACCATCGTGAGGATGATCTTGGTCGATGAGATTCCTCGCCGTGCCATGGATTACCTCAACCAGATAGTGATCTGCTACAACCGTCAGGCCAATGAGGACAAGAACGAAGTAGCCAAGCGCACCGAGGAATTCATCAACGCCCGTCTGGAGAAGATCAATGCCGAGCTTGGCGAGACAGAGAGCCAGCTGGAGTCATACAAGCGCAGCCAGCACATGACCGAGCTCCGCATGAACGCCACCCAGGCCATGAGCGGTGCCGGTGAGTACGACCAGCGCCTGGCCGAGGCCAACACCCAGATGCAGTTGCTTAACAGTATCGGCGACTACATGGACCGTCCTGAGAACAAGTACCAGACATTGCCCTCCAACGTAGGTTTGAGCGATGCCACCGCCTCGAGCCTGATCAACAAATACAACGAGATCGTGCTCCAGCGCAACAAGCTGCTCCGCACGGCTTCCGAGGAAAGCCCCGCCGTGATTCCCCTCACCGCCCAGCTCGATGACCTCTCGGGAAGTATCCGTCGTGCCATGGCCCAGAGCCGCAAGAACATGGAGATCCAGCGCAACTCCATCTCCTCACAGTTCAGCAAATACGCCACTCAGATTTCGGCCACTCCCGAACAGGAGCGCATGCTGACCAAGATTGGCCGCCAGCAAGAAGTGAGGTCGGGTCTTTACCTGATGCTTCTCCAGAAACGTGAGGAGAACTCCATCTCCCTGGCCTCTACCGCCGACAAGGGCAAGGTGGTGGAACTGCCCGAGCCGGGTGGCCGCGTAGCTCCCCAGCCATCGGTGATCATACCTATTGCCTTGGTCATCAGTCTGCTCCTGCCGGGTATCGTTCTGTTCTTGCTGAAGTTCTTCAGATACAAGATTGAAGGTCACGACGATGTGGCCAGTCTCACCCAGTTGCCCATCATCGCCGATGTGGCTGTTGCCAGTGAGACCGCCAAGACGAAAGCCGACATCGTGGTGCACGAGAACAAGAACAACCAGATGGAGGAGATCTTCCGTGCCATGCGTACCAATGTGCAGTTCATGCTCCGCGAAGGCCAGAAGGTGATCATGTTCACCTCCACCACTTCGGGTGAGGGCAAGACATTCAACTGTGCCAACCTTGCAGTGAGTTTCGCCCTGCTTGGCAAGAAAGTGGTGCTCGTGGGTCTGGATATCCGCAAGCCCCGTCTGGCAGAGCTGTTCGAGATTGACGACCACAAGCATGGTATCACGCCACTGCTTGCCCAGGAGCACCCCAGCGAGGACGACGTGAGGTCGCAGATTATCCCCTCTGGCGTGAACGGCAACCTCGACTTGCTGCTTGCAGGTCCGGTGCCCCCCAACCCCTCGGAGTTGATCTCACGTCCGTCGCTTGAGGCCGTTATCGACATTTTGAAAGACAACTACGACTACGTGCTCATCGATACCGCTCCTGTGGGTCTGGTAACCGATACGCTGCAAGTGGGCCGTGTGACCGACGCCACTATCTATATGTGTCGTGCCGACTACACCCCGAAGTCGAGTTTCGACTTGGTGAACTCGCTCTCCAACGAGAAGAAGTTGCCCAACATGGCCATCGTTATCAATGGTATCGACATGTCGAAGAAGAAGTACGGCTACTACTATGGCTATGGCAAGTATGGCAAGTACAGCCGCTACACCAGCTATGGAAAGTATGGCAACTATGGTTCGTCGTATGGTGGCAGCTATGGCACATACGGTTCGTATGGCAACTACAGCAACAGCCACTACGGCAACAAGAACGACACCTCTATTAAACTCTAATTGCTGAGCCATGGTCATAGCAGTGGATTTCGACGGCACCATAGTGGAGCACCGCTATCCTGAGATAGGCAGGGAGATTCCGTTCGCCATCGACACGCTGAAGATGCTGATAGCCGACCGCCATAAAGTGATATTATGGACTGTTCGCGAAGGTAAGCTGCTCGACGAAGCCGTGGAATGGTGTCGTGAGAGGGGCGTGGAGTTCTATGCCGTCAACAAGGACTATCCCGAGGAGAAGAAGGAATACAACAACCATTTCTCCCGGAAGATCAAGGCCGAAGTATGGATAGACGACCGCAACCTTGGCGGACTGCCCGACTGGGGCGAGATGTACACCATGATTAAAGAGCACAAGTCGTTTGAGGACATGATATCCGAGGCGCGCAAGACCCGTCTGAGCGACCATTCCGCTCCCAAGCGCAAGAGCTGGTGGAGCAAGTGATATCACCACATTACTACATGATACAGATAAGGTGCGGTATGCTCAATTTGCATACCGCACCTTTTTTTACAAGAAGAGCAGAAAGGCTGCCCCAAAAGGCGGTTGTTGACTTTTTCTTTACATCGGCAACTTGTGGATTTTTCGTTGTCACATCTCCCATTTATCAAGATAACCCATTATAATAGTGGGAATTAGGTAAAAAAAATGGCCGTGAGGTGATTTTGAATTGTTTTTTTCAAAAAATACAAAGATAAATTTCCAAATCACGGCAAAAACTTGTATATTTGCAATCCCTTTTGAGAACAAAGTAAAAATATACAACAATAGTAAAAAAAGAACAAGAAAATGACCAAGGCAGATATTATCAATCAGATCTCAGCCTCGACAGGCCTCGCCAAGAAAGACGTGGCCATTTCGGTGGAGTCGTTCATGGAAGTGATCAAGAACAGTCTTCTCAACAAAGAGAATGTTTACCTGAGAGGATTTGGCAGTTTTGTTGTGAAGCACCGCGCCGAGAAGACCGCCCGCAACATTTCGAAGAACACCACTATCGTGATTGCCGCCCACGACTTCCCCAGTTTCAAGCCCGCCAAGAGTTTTGTTGGCCGCATGAAGGGTGAGATTGTTGAAGACGAGGATTAATCTTTGCGTCAATCGAATTAGAACAACCATATCATAAATTCAAATTCAATTCATTTATTTATGCCAAACGGAAAAAAGAAAAAGGGCCACAAGATGGCTACTCACAAAAGAAAGAAAAGACTGAGAAAGAACAGACATAAGAGCAAGTAAGCCATTGCGCAGAACACTCCACAGCCTGTTCGGCTGAATGGCGTGTCGCGGAGTCCCTCTGGGATTTTGGGGCATGCCCTTTTTGGTTACATCAATTAAGCTATCAAGAAATGACCAGCGAAGTAGTGATTGATGTCCGTGCGAAAGAGATTTCGATAGCCCTGCTTGAAGACAAGAAACTTGTAGAGTATCAGAACGAGACCCGCTCGGCATCCTTTTCAGTAGGCAACATCTACATTGCAAAGGTCAAGAAGCTCATGCCAGGCCTGAATGCCTGTTTTGTGGATGTTGGTTTTGAACGCGACGCTTTTCTTCATTATCTTGACTTAGGTAGCCAATTCAACTCTTATGCCAAGTACCTGAAACAGGTACAGAGCGACAGAAAGAAGCTTTATCCCATCACCAAAGCCACCCACCTGCCCGACCTGAAGAAAGACGGGAGCATCGCCACCACGCTTACAGTGGGTCAGGAGGTGCTGGTGCAGATTGTAAAAGAACCTATCTCTACGAAAGGTCCACGCCTTACGGGGGAATTGAGTTTTGCAGGCCGATACCTGGTGCTCATACCCTTCGGTGATAAAGTTTCAGTCTCTACAAAGATCAAGAGCGGTGAGGAGCGTGCCCGCCTGAAGCAGCTGATACAGAGCATCAAGCCCAAGAACTTTGGGGTTATCGTTCGTACAGTGGCCGAAGGCAAGCGAGTGGCCGAACTCGACACCGAGCTCAAGGTTCTTCTGAAAAGATGGGAGGATGCCATCACCAAGGCTCAGCGCACGCAGTCGCGCCCTCAACTGGTGTTTGAGGAGACCGGCCGTGCCGTGGCCCTACTTCGCGATTTGTTCAACCCCTCGTATGAGAACATATTCGTCAACGACGAGGAGGTTTTCAATGAAGTGAAGCACTATGTCACTCTAATAGCCCCTGAAAAGGCGGGCATAGTGAAGTTCTATTCAGGCAACGTGCCGATATTCGACAATTTCAATGTGACGAAACAGATCAAGTCGGGTTTTGGCAAGACGGTGAACTACAAGCACGGTGCCTATCTGATAATAGAACACACCGAGGCCATGCACGTAGTCGACGTGAACAGCGGCAACCGCACCCGTGGGGCAAATGGCCAGGAAGCCAATGCCCTCGACGTGAACTTAGGTGCCGCCGACGAGTTGGCTCGCCAGCTCCGTCTTCGCGACATGGGTGGCATCATCATTGTCGACTTCATCGACATGAACGTGGCAGAAGACCGTCAGATGCTCTATGAGCGGATGTGCAAGAACATGCAGAAAGACCGTGCGCGCCACAACATCCTCCCCTTGAGCAAATTTGGCTTGATGCAGATTACGCGTCAGCGTGTGCGTCCGGCCATGGATGTGAATGTAGACGAGACCTGTCCCACCTGTTTTGGCAGAGGCAAGATTAAGTCGAGTATTCTTTTCACCGACCAGTTGGAGAGTAAGATTGACCACTTAGTCAACAAGATTGGCGTTAAGACCTTCTACTTGCACGTTCATCCATACGTGGCAGCCTACATCAACAAGGGACTGATGTCCCTGAAGCGCAAATGGCAATTCAAATATGGATTTGGCGTGCATGTCATCTCTTCGCAGAAGATGGCTTTTTTGCAGTATGAGTTTTATGACTCAAAAAAGCAGTACATTGACATGAAGGAAGAGATCGAGACGAAGTAAACTAAAAATGGATGTACCCGCGGGCACATCCATTTTTCTTGCCTTTGTATATCTTCCCGGCTTCAATGCCGGTAGCTTATCTCACCACCATTTTCTTCCCGCCCATAATGTAGACACCGGGGCGGAGCCCCCGGGTTCCCTCATGGGCGTATCTGACCTTACGTCCGTCGACGGCATAGACGTCGTCCTCGGCAGGAACGCCTGCAATGCCGGGCGCTATGCCCTCGGTCTCCGCGTCGAACTCCACGATGCGGCCCTTGTACTTCTTCCATCCTGGGGCGGTCTTGTATTTAGATGACGTTCCCCGGGGCACATAGAGGTGCCTCAACGACAAATCCAGGTCGTCGATGGCCGACGGGTCGATTTGTGGCGGCTCTTGAGCGAAGACATACGTACGGCTCAGGTCGAAACACCTGTTGAAGGCATAGGCACCGATTTCCTCCACACTCTGCGGGATGCTGACGCGCTCGTAATGGTATCTGGCCGAGAAAGCATAGGGATGCACCACCCTCACGCCATCAGGAATGACCAGTCCTATCTCCTCAGAGGGCAGTTGCTCAATGAGCTGGGTACGGTCGGCACTGAGCACCTGGTTGTCAACCACCACGAATTCGCTCTCGTTGCCAGTCTCCAGCCTCACCCTTTCGAGGTTGTTGCATTGGGCGAACACGCCATCGGCATATCGCACGAGGCTACTGGGGAGGGTCACGTCGATGAGCATCGTACACTTGTAGAAAGCCTTGTAGGGCATCTCGTTGTCGGAGGTCACCAACTGTTCGTCGCCATCGATGAGATAGGGCTCGCCCCCGGCCACTACCGAGGCGTCGGACAAATCGAGCACGGAGAGATTTCCCCATGTGCCCTTTGCCAGTTCGTTGCTCCCGGCCATACATCTCAAGGTTCTGAAGTCGGTGCTGTTGATCGGTCCGTTGACCTTGAGCCAAACCACCGTGTCGCGCTGCGCATCGGTAAGCAAGTCGGCCAGTGTTCCAGGAGTCTCCACCATCACTTCTACCATCTCGGTAGAGATGCGCTGTGGATTGACCCTGAGCACCATGTTCTGATAAAGATTGAAATTATAGATTCCCCAATAAATGAGAAGCGAGGCCAGGTCGAAATAGCCATCTTGCTCTCCGCCCCAACCCCAGTTGATATAGACCTTTCCTTGTTTGTTATAGCCATGCAGAACGAACTCATGGCCCATGTACGACTCGTCTGAACCGCCGTAGATGATAGGCAGTCCGCTACTGATGCAATGGAAAATCATGTCCATCCACTCCTCCTCGGTATAGTTGTCCTTGTCGACAGTCACCGCATAGGGATAGCCCAGGTTCATGCGCAATCCGTGAGTAACCGACTCATTGTACGAGCCTGTGCCCGACGATTCGTACATGGCCTTCATGGCCAGTCCCACATGATACATCAGTTTGGCCACAGCATTCTTCTGGTTTCTCGATGTTAACCCATTATAGCTGTTGGCCATCAGACCATAATCGTATTCCGTGCCCGTGATGTCCTCCTCGTATTTCCGTCCATCGAAATCGCCAAAGGGCACGTAAGTGAAGACGAGTCCCTCTCCCACTTTCGGCCACTCCAGGTATCTGATTACCTGGGCAGTGGCAGTGGCCACACATCCCGTGGGACATCCGCTCGGGCAGAGGTCGTTGTAGGGGCTGTCCTGGTCCCATTTCGTTTTCATGAGCGGACTGACGTGGTCGGGATATTTTTCGGGGTCGGGGGTGATGTTCTTGAGTGGTTGCGTTCTCGCCATCCCTGCCACCTGCTCCACGGCATGCAGCCACCATTTGAAGTTCTCGTTATCTGTCTCGGGATTATATTTGCTTTCTGAGCAACCCAGCACGGCCGGATACATGTCATCGGTAGCCATCACCACGAATCCGCCATCGTCGTAGCCGATGACGGCCACCGACTGTCTGTCGTCGAGCACCCGCATCGTCTTTTTCGCTTTTCTCATCACCGTTCCCACGTCGGTGGTGGAGAGTTCGTCGTATGCCAATCTCAACAATTCCTGCATGCTGCGCGGCTTTGCACCAACGCAGAGCGGAATGGCGGCCACCAAGGCCAACAGAACCAAGAACTTTCTCATTATCGTCAAATTCTGTTACTATTTGCTCACTACTTTAAACCTCACCCTGAATGTCCGGGCATGCTCATCCCAATTCGTTCCCAGGAGTTCGAACTTGCCTATCTGCGAGGTGGACCTCACATGCTTTCCGATGCAAGGGCACACGTCATAGTCGCCAATCCTCACCAGCCGTATGGTATCTGAGGCATCGTCAGGCAACCTGTCGAGTCGGATTTCCTCTGGCAAATTGTCTCTGTCGACATATTCGCAGGTCACGTCAAGGTCATCGTCGATGAGTTGGTTCATCCGTTGCTCGATTTCTCTCTCCTGCTTACGGTCGGGTTTTCTGTCGAGCAAGAAGGTCATCTTGCTTTTTTTCCGCTCGATGTGGGCCACTACGGCTCTCTCGCAACCAAACATTCTGATCATGGTCTGGTTGAGCAGATGCTCCGCCGTATGTGCGGGTGGGAACTCATCTTTGTTGTGGTCGTTAAGTATAGGATCTTTCATTTGCTGTGATAAGTATGTAGCTTTACAATTTGACTCGAAGCACCAGTCCGCCACACGGTGGCACATTCAGCCGTAAGGGTTGCTTGTCGGTAATGGATAGTTGCTGCTGGCTGTCGGTGAGCAGTTCCACAGCCTCGTAGTCGGCAGGCCTGAACTGGAGGTACTCGAATGCATGCGTGGGAATGTTCACGTCGACCACTGCCGGCATCTCATCGAAGTTGGCCACGACCACCATGAGCTGGCCTTCAGCTTTTCTCAAGAAAGCGAACTGCTTGTCGGCCATCTGTGGGTTCACGTACATCAGGTCATAGAGTTTTCCCTCCCTGATGGCCACCTCCTTGTTGGCAGCCGTCAGTATGCGTGTATAGAGCCTCTGCCACTCACGCTCAGGCTTTCTCAGTGTCCTTCGGTCGAAGAATCCCCTTCGGAGCGTATCGACCGACCAATAGTCGAAGATTGTAGTGCGCCCGTCACGGCCGCTGAATCCTTCCTCGTCCATGCCTTTCTCACCAAATTCCTGTCCGGCATACACCATCACGGGGTTGGTATTAAGGAGTGCGCTCACTATCATTCCAGGAATACCTTTTTGTGCGTCGCCTGCGAAGAACTCACTGGCTATGCGTTGCTCATCATGATTCTCGAGGAAGTAGAGCATATGTTGGAAGATATCGTCGTTGACCTGCCACTGGCTCGTGATGTCACCGGCAGCCCTTCTGCCGCACATCACGTCGCGCACGCAGTCATACATCCCCACCTTGTCGTAGAGATAGTCGAATCCGGCACGGATATAGTTTCTATATTGTGCGGGGTCGTACACCTCGCCGATGAACTGTATACGTGGATATGCGAATTTCACCTTGTCGGTGGCCCAACACCAGAAAGCATCGGGCACCATCTCGGCCATATCGCACCTGAAGGCGTCGATGCCTTTCGAGGCCCAGAACATGAGGATGTCGGTCATCTTGCTCCAGGTATCGGGAATGGGCGTGAAATGGCACGACCGTCCTCCGGCATCGCAATAGTCAATGCCATAATTTAGTTTCACCGTCTCATACCAGTCGTCGCGGTGGGGATGGTTGTCGAAATGGTCGTTTCCTGTCGCCTTGGCCGGACACTCCTCATACCTCTCCTCCCCGTCGAAGGGGATATCGGAGGTGTCGAGTGGCATTCCCCAGCAGTAATAGAAATTGTTGCCAGTAGAGAAATGCATCTTGTTGTCGTCGTCGGCACCGAGGTCTCTCACCAGTTCGGGTTTGGCTACCGAATGGTACTCACGCGCCACATGATTGGGCACGAAGTCGATGACCACCTTCATCCCGGCCTCATGTGTTCTCCTCACCAGGGCCATGAACTCCTCCATTCTTTTCTCCACATTGGTGGCAATGTCGGGATCGACGTCGTAATAGTCGGTGACAGCGTAGGGTGAGCCCGCCTTTCCCTTCACCACCTGGGCGTGCTGCCTTGGAATGCCAAACCCCGAATAGTCGGTTGTCGTGGCATGCCGGATGATTCCGGTATACCAGACATGGGTGGCCCCCATTTTCCGGATTCTCGACAGCACATCGCTGTTCAGGTCATCCATTTTTCCACAGCCATTCTGCTCTATACTTCCGTTGGGCACCAAGGATTTGTTCTTGTTTCCGAAGAGTCTGGGCAGTATTTGGTAAACGACAGGTTTCACTTTCATAGTAGATCAGTAAAATTGTATATAAGCACGCAAAGCCATTCCCACGAAAGGATGGCTTTGCGTATGCGATGTTAATGAATTAGATACCGTGGGCAGCCACGGTCTTGTCGATGCGAGAGATCATTCCCTGGAGCGCCTTTCCGGGGCCGCACTCCGTGAAATCGTCGGCACCGTCGGCAATCATGTTCTGCACGCTCTCTGTCCATCTCACACTGCTGGTAAGCTGGGCAATGAGGTTGGCCTTGATTTCAGCAGGGTCGGTATGGGGTTTGGCATCCACGTTCTGGTATACCGGACATTTTGGAGCCTTGATTTCGGTGTTCTCGATGGCCTCCTGCAACTCATCCTTAGCCGGTTGCATGAGCGGAGAATGGAAAGCGCCACCCACCTTCAGCGGCAGTGCCCTTTTCGCACCGGCCTCCTTCATTTTCGCGCAGGCCTCGTTCACGGCCTCGATGTTACCCGAAATCACCACCTGTCCGGGGCAGTTGAGGTTGGCGGCCACCACCACGTTGCCTTCGGTACTTACCTGCTTGCAAATCTCCACCACTTGCTCATCGGGCAGACCGATGATGGCAGCCATGGTCGACGGAGCGGCCTCGCAAGCTTTCTGCATGGCCATGGCCCTTGCGTAGACAAGCCGGAGTCCGTCTTCGAAACTCAGGGCCTCAGCAGCCACGAGTGCGGAGAACTCTCCCAGCGAGTGTCCTGCTGTCATGGCAGGCTTGAAGTCATCGCCCATGCACATTGCGCTGATCACACTGTGCAGAAAGACTGCGGGCTGTGTAACTTTGGTCTGCTTGAGGTCTTCGTCCGTTCCCTCGAACATGATGTCGGTGATGCGGTATCCAAGGATTTCGTTGGCTTTCTCGAACAACTCCTTTGCCATGGGATTGGCCTCATAGAGGTCTTTCCCCATGCCAACAAACTGTGCTCCCTGACCGGGAAAAACAAATGCTTTCATCTTTTTACTTTAAAAAACAGTTTTTATACTACCCTCCATGGGGCAGTAACAATGAATGATGTTATCCCTAATCGCCTAAAGCGCTTCGGGGCTACAAAGTTACGAAAAGTCGAGTGGAGAACAAAACAAACTCGTTGGTTTTTTATCCCGAGACAACTAAACCACGACGTTTCTGTCGATGTTACGAAAAAAATCATCCCGGCGGGTCCAAGCCCGTCGGGATGTTTCTTATTTAGGTTGTTACTCTTGATTACTCAGCAGTGGGAATATCCTCCTCGTCGAAGTCCTCCTCTACGGGAGCCTCTTCTACTGCTGCGGGGGTCTCCTCGGCAGCGGGAGCCTCTTTCACGCCCTCAGCCACGACGATAACAGGAATCTTCACCTCCACATCCTTGAAGAAGTGCACGGTAGCCTCATACTCACCCACGTTCTTGATGTCGTGCATGGTGATGATTTTGCGGTCGACCTCGATGCCTTTCTTTGCGAGTTCCTCAGCCACGATGCCAGCATTGACAGAGCCATAGAGCACGCCAGTGGAGCTCACCTTGGCCTCTACCTTTACCTCCACACCCTCGAGCTGGGCGGCACGTTTCTGTGCAGCAGCTTTCTGAGCCTCGATTTTGTGGGCTTGCTGACGCAGGTTCTCAGCGAGGATTTTCTTTGCCGACGGAGAAGCGATCACACCTTTTCCTGAAGGAATGAGGTAGTTGCGTCCGTAACCCGGCTTTACGTCTACGATCTCGTTCTTATAACCCAGACCGATGATGTCTTCTTTCAAAATAATCTGCATGCTGTGTCCTCCTTTTCTTTATTTCATCAAATCAGTAACGTAAGGCAGCAATGCGATTTGGCGTGCGCGCTTGATAGCGGTGGCCACGCGGCGTTGGTACTTCAGAGATGTACCAGTGATGCGCCTTGGGAGAATCTTTCCCTGCTCGTTGAGGAACTTCTTCAAGAACTCGGGATCTTTGTAGTCGATGTACTTGATGCCACTCTTCTTGAAACGGCAGTACTTTTTCTTTTTGGTGTCGACCGACGGCGGGGTCAAATAGCGGATTTCAGTATCTTTCTCTGCCATGATTAAGCCTCCTCTTTTTTACCTAATTTAATACGTCTTTTCTCAGCATACTGTGCGGCATACTTGTCGAGTCTCACAGTGATAAAGCGGATGACCTTCTCGTCGCGACGATAAGCGGTCTCGAGCAATTTGATCACTTCTGGCTCAGCCTTGAACTCAAGCAGGCAGTAGAAACCTGTTGATTTCTTCTGAATAGCGTAAGCCATTTTTTTCAGTCCCCAGGTCTCTTCGTTCAGAATTTCAGCGCCTTTTTCAGTAAGCAGGTTTCTGAATTTTGCGACCGTTTCCTTCATCTGTTCATCAGACAAAACGGGAGTCAAAATGAAAACGGTTTCGTATTGATTCATACTAAAAATTGAATTGAAAAATGTTGTTTTTGCAAAATGCGGTGCAAAGGTACTCTTTTTTCGTCACCCCACAAAATTTTTTTTGTTTTTTTGCGTCGGATATCGGATAATAGTGATTACCTTTGCCCCTTAAAGGTGGTTTCAGGGGTTTATGCCCCACATTTTATGGCCACAAACGTAAAGCTATGAGGAAATTGCTCACCCGGTGTGGTTTGCCGATTTTGTTTTTGGGCATGGTGATGCTGTTGGCCGGCATCCCCAGCCATTTGTGCGACCACAATGCCTATTTGGCGTTGTGCGTGGTGCTGATGCTTTCGGGACTGGTGTGGTATGTGGTCTGCCTGAAGCGACGAAGCAAATATTAAGTTTTTGAAGATTCACATTCGTTCAACTTCTTGGAGTTCAGGAGTTCAGACAATATTCCGAATTCACCTTGTTAGGTTCAATGGTTGCAGGCTGTTGTAAGGTCTAAATTTATGAACTCGTGCACACCTCTCAATTTAGGACAATGACTTAACCTGTCAAAAATGGCTGATTCATAATTAAGCCCCTGACTTTCGGCAGGGGCTTAGTCTATTGGTTTCATTCGCCGTCGGGTGTGATGAGTTTGTATCCCTTTCCGTGAATGTTGATGATTTCTATCTGCTCATCATCTTTCAGGTGCTTGCGCAGTTTGGTGATATACACGTCCATCGACCTGGCATTGAAGTAGTTGTCGTCGATCCAGATGGTCTTGAGAGCAAAGTCGCGCTGCAGAATCTCGTTGGCATGCGAGCAAAGCAATGCCAGCAGCTCATTCTCCTTGGTGGTGAGCTTGGTTTGCTTCTCGCCGATGGTGAGGAGTTGTTTTTGCGTGTCGAAGGTAAACCTTCCGATGTGATAGAGGGTCGACTCCTTCACTTTCTTTCCCCTCACGCGCCTGAGGATGGCCTCAATACGGAACACGAGTTCCTCCATCGAGAAGGGTTTGGTGATATAGTCGTCGGCACCTATCTTGAAGCCCTCGAGGATATCATCTTTCAGCTGCTTGGCAGTGAGGAAGATGATGGGTATGTCGGCATTGGCCTGTCTGATTTCCTGTGCCAAGGTGAATCCGTCTTTCTTCGGCATCATCACATCGAGCACACAGATGTCGTACTTGTTCTTGAGGAACTCTTTATATCCGGCCTCACCATCAAGGCAGAGCTCGGCCATATATCCTTTAGCCTGGAGGTATTCGCGAAGCAGCATTCCGAGGTTCTCCTCGTCTTCGCACAACAGAATTTTAAGTTTTTCTTCCATAAAGCTTATTCTTTAATGATTGGTAATAATATTGTAAATTTTGTTCCTTTTCCCAGTTCGCTCTCCACCTTGATATCGCCTTTGTGCAAGTCGACCATCTTCTTCACGTAGGCCAGGCCGAGTCCGAATCCTTTCACGTCGTGCAGGTTGCCGGTATGCACCCTGTAGAATTTCTCGAAGATTTTCTTCAGGTTGTCTTTCTTGATACCTACTCCGTCGTCCTTGATCGAGAAGCACAGGTGGTCGTTGGTGTTCCACGTCTTGATGAAGAGGTTGACGGGCTGGTCGGGTTTCCTGTATTTGATGGCATTGTCGATAAGGTTGAAGATGACATTGGTGAAATGCATCTCGTCGACATAGCACTTCGAGTCTACCGCCTCGATGTCGGTGATGATTTTCCCACCGGTGTGCTCCACGCGCAGCGTGAAGGTGTTGGCCACGCTCTCTATCATCTCGTTGAGGTCGAGCTCCTTCTTCTTGAAGATGGCGTCCTTCTTGTCGAACATCGACATCTGCAGCACTTTTTCCACGAGGAACCTCAGTCGTTTCGTCTCATCCTGGATGGCGCCTCCGATATGCTTCATCATTGCCGGGCTCTTGGTGAGCGAGTCGTCGTTGAGCATCTGCGCCGCCAGCGAGATACTGGATATAGGCGTCTTGAGCTCGTGGGTCATATTGTTGATGAAGTCGTTCTTGATCTCCGAGTACCGTTTCTGCCTGAACACCACGACGATAGTGAAGATGAAGGTGATGAGCAGGATGATGGTGAAGACGATGGCAGGAATCATGAACCTGATGCTCGAGAAGATATACTTGTTCATCTGCGGGAAGTGTATCTTCACCACACCCGACATGTTGTCGGGGTCGTTGCGGTAGAGTTGCTGCTCATAGGTGTATTCCTCCCCATTCTCGTCATAGTCGGGACATCTGTAGACCTCCCTGCCATCCTGGGTGCAGACGGTAAAGTGGTAGGCCAGTCCTATGCCGTTGTTCTGCAGCTCGGCCTTCAAGTCATGATCGAGCAACTTGAAGTTCACTCTCTCATTCAACGGTTTCTCAGACGCCGAGTAGAGGATATTCATCACCACCTGGTCGAGCAGGGCCTTCTGGTAGATATAGCGGTTGCGCACAATTTCCTGCATCGACTTGTTGGTCTGCGACTGCGTGTTCTTGTCGTTTCTCACGATAAGCACTTTGGGCACCGAGGCTGGGTTCACCTTCGACGTCTTCATATCGAACGACGAGAATCCTGCTCCAGTGTTTCCCACACCACGATGCGACACGTGGGCAGTACTGTCGTTGTCGAGGGACTCCTCGGGCTCTTTCGCGGCATTTCTCGCCACATTGCTGATATCCTTCTCAAGGAACCTCAGTGTCTCGTTAAGTTCCAAGTTTCGGGATGCCTGGTAAAGCGACCTTTTCACCGACTCGTCGAACTGCTCCTTTTTCATTCTCACCATCTCGCTGATATATTTCAGCTGCAAGAAGAGGAGAGCGAGAAACGACAAGCCCATGATAATCGCAATCATCCATATCGTTTTCTTTTTCATACCGCAAAAATAGGGAAAATCTTAACTGATTAACACATTTATGTTAATTAAAAACGAAAAATAAATAGTATTTAACAAAAATATATGTTTGATATTGATAATTATCAATTACATTTTACATATACTTACTTTGTGTTCCTTAAGTTGGCGTGCGACATTTGATATTTTTTTCTCTCGCCTTGCACTATCTTTGGCCTTCGGCCGAAGGTACTCACGCTCGGAAATGCTCAAATAAATTTGGCATTTCGCTCACTTAATCGGACTTTGCCGCTGCGCGGCGAAGGTACTCACGCTCGGAAATGCTCAAATAAATTTGGCATTTCGCTCACTTAATCGAACTTTGCCGCTGCGCGGCGAAGGTACTCTCGTTCGGAAATGCTCAAATAAATTTGGCATTTCGCTCACTTAATCGTTCTTTGCCGCTGCGCGGCGAAGGTACTCTCGTTCGTAAATGCTCAAATAAATTTGGCATTTCGCT
Source organism: uncultured Prevotellaceae bacterium (assembly GCA_900320585.1). Taxonomy (GTDB): domain Bacteria; phylum Bacteroidota; class Bacteroidia; order Bacteroidales; family Bacteroidaceae; genus Prevotella. The sequence goes on from ONSV01000013.1 coordinate 16,906, forward strand.
CACTTAATCGTACCTTTGCACACTGATGGACAAGTACACGGCATATTTGGAGTTTTTACGCTGGAGTCTGGACGAAAGTGCCCCTCTTCCCTCATCCGTCGACGATTTCGACTGGTCGGACTTGTATGTGTTTTCGCGCAAGCAGACCGTAGTGGCGACCATGTGGAAGGGTATAGAGCGTCTCGACCTTTCGCACAAGCTATCTCTCACCGAGACAGAGGTCCTCACCTGGATGGCACGTATCAAGAAGGTTGAGCGCAGCAACAAGATGGTGTTTGAGAAAGCGGCATGGGTGTGGAACAATTTCCGCCGTGAGGGCTTCCGCTCTTGCCTGTTGAAGGGCCAGGGCAATGCCCTGCTCTACCCCACCCCCTACATGCGTACCCCTGGCGACATCGACATCTGGGTGGAAGGCGGTGACGACAAGGTCATCGGCTATGTCAACTCCCTTCGTCCTGGCCGCAAGATTACCTATCACCACACCGAATTCCTGAAAACCGGCAAAGTTGCCGTAGAGGTTCACTACCGTCCATCGTGGATGAGCAATCCCTGGCATAACAAGCGTCTGCAGGCATGGTTTGTGGCGCATTCCGAGGAATGCTTCTCCAACGAGGCCAAAGGCTGGGGATTCTGCGTGCCCACATTTGAGTTCAACACCATTTTCCTTCTCTCGCATCTCTATTCCCATCTCATCCGTGAGGGTGTGGGACTACGCCATGTGGTGGACTACTACTACCTGTTGCGCAACAACCCTGGCAAACCACTACCCAGCGAGCAAGAACTGCGCTCACTGGGTCTGTGGCATGTGGCAGGGGCCTTGATGTGGCTATTGAATGAGGTTTTGGGCTTGCCCGACAACCTGTTGGTCTGTCCGCCCGACGAGCGCCGTGGCCGGGTGCTGCTCCACGAAATCATCAAAGGCGGCAACATGGGCAAATACGACGAGCGAGCCTTTGGTGGTCTGACAGAAGACAGCGTCCGCAACAACATCCGTGTTTCAACACGCGACATCCGGTTGCTGCTATACTTCCCCTCAGAGTGTCTGTGGGAGCCATGGTTCCGCGTCAAGCATTATTTCTGGCGCAAGAAACACCAACCGAAATAAATGAGGGTTGCCAATCCACAACCCGAGCAGTGTGGCCTTTGACAGGTCACACCAAGATGAAGTCGGCAGCATTCTTGAAGCCATTGAGGAAGTCGCGTGCCTCCATTCGCTTCTTTCCCGCCATCTGCAAGACGTCCACACGCAGCATTCCATCGCCAGTAGCCACGAGGAGCATGTTCTTCTCGGTGAGAATAGTGCCTGGCTCGCCTGTTGTCGTCATGCCATCCATCTTCGTGGTGCGGTAAATCTTCACCACTTTTTCCTCTCCACCCTCCACGGGCCGCATAGTGGTCCATGCTCCTGGCACCGGACTCAACCCACGCACGAAATCATAGATTCGCTTCGCCGGTCTTGTCCAGTCAATCTGGCAAGTCTCCTTGAATATCTTCGGAGCGTTCCTCAGCGGGGTATTGCCTTCGACAAGCGTATCCTGCGGCAAGGCCTCCACCTTCCCGTCGTTTTCCAGCAACATGTCGATGGTGTCGATGGCAGCCTGTGCGCCAAGTGCCATGAGTCCGTCGTAGACATATTCCACGTCGGCATCGTCGGGAATATCGAAAGGCCGTCTCAGAATCACCTTTCCTGTGTCGATGTCGTGGTCGAGGAAGAACGTGGTGACTCCCGTCTGTGTCTCACCATTGATGATGGCCCAGTTGATGGGCGCCGCACCCCTGTATTGAGGCAACAGGGCGGCATGAACGTTGAAGGTACCCATCCGTGGCATGTTCCACACCACTTCTGGCAACATGCGGAAGGCCACCACCACCTGCACGTCGGCATTGAACTGTCGCAGCTGTTCGACAAACTCAGGATCCTTCATCTTCTCGGGCTGCAAGACGGGAATACCTTTCTCGAGAGCATATTTCTTCACTTCGGGTGCCTGCAGCACACTGCCATGGCGCCCTACGGGCTTGTCGGGCTGCGTGACCACCGCCACTACGTTATACCCCCCTTCTACCAGTCGCTGCAGGGTAGCGACGGCAAACTCAGGCGTACCCATGAAAACGATTCTCAATTGTTCGCGTGTCATCATAATCTTTTTTACAGGCTTGCGCCTTGGTTATTCTTGCGACATGTCGGCCACCATCTTTCGATAAGTGGCATACATGCGTGTGCGGCTGATGTATCCTATAAGATGTCCGCTGGTGGTAACCACCGGCAACACGGCCGCCTCGGTCTCGTCGAATTTCCGCATCACATCCTCCATGGGGTCCTCCACGCCCAATGTTCCGGCAGGCGGGGTCATGAGCTGTGACACCGTGAAATGGCCGTAAAGCTCGGTCCTGAACATGACGTTCCTTATCCTGGTCAGGTCGACCTCACCCAACAGGTTTCCCGCATCGTCGAGCACTGGCAGGAAACTCGTGGTACTCATGCTGATCACGTTCACCAGTTTGCCCAAGGGCATGTCTAGTCTTACGGCCGTGAAATGCCTGTCGATGATGCTCTCCAGGCTCATGAGCGTGAGCACCGCCTTGTCGGTGTGGTGAGTGATGAGTTTCCCTTCCCTTGCCAGTCGCATGCCATAGATGCTGTGAGGCTCGAACACGATGATGGTGAGATAGGCACATATACTGACAATCATCAATGGAATGAACATCTGGTATCCACCGGTAATCTCGGCAATGAGGAAAATGCCGGTGAGCGGCGCATGCATCACGCCCGCCATCACGCCTGCCATACCCAAGAGTGCGAAATTCTTCTCTGGCAGATAGATGCTTATACCATTGTCGTTCCATAACCGAGAGAAGAAGAACCCGGCGAAGGCGCCGATAAAGAGCGAAGGCGCGAACGTTCCGCCGCAGCCGCCACCACCATTGGTGGCCGAGGTAGCCAGCACCTTTGTGGCCAACACCAGTCCGATATACACCAGTAGCAGGTTGCCGTGTCCGTAGAAGAGCGAATTGTTGAGAATAGCGTCCCAATCGGCCTCTGTCCTTCCGTTGATCAGGATGTTGATACTGGAGTATCCCTCGCCATATAGTGAAGGGAAGAGGAAGATGAGGCTGCTGAGCACACATCCGCCCAGGGCCAACTTCAGATAAGGCTTGTTGCGCAGTTTGGCAAACACCCCCTCGCAAGCCGTCATCAGCCTGATGAAATAGAGGCTAACGAGTCCGCAGAAGATACCGAGCAGGATGGTTGCGGGCACCCTCTCCACCTGCCATGCCGAGTCGAGGGTGAAATGGAAGAGCGAGTCGCTCCCTACGAGGATGTAAGTGAAGCAGGTGGCGGTGACGCAGGCGATAAGGATAGGCAGAAGCGACGCCATGGTAAGGTCGACCATCAGCACCTCGATAGTAAAGACCAGTCCGGCGATGGGTGCCTTGAAGATACCGGCTATGGCCGCCGAAGCTCCACAGCCCACGAGCACCATGAGCGTCTTCCCATCCAGTCGGAAAGCCTGTCCCAGATTGCTGCCAATGGCCGAGCCAGTGAGCACGATAGGCGCCTCGGCTCCCACACTTCCACCGAATCCGATGGTGAGTGCCGACGCGATGACCGAGCTCCAGCAGTTATGCCCCTTCAGCTTGCTCTTCTTCTGGCTGATGGCATAAAGAATACGGGTGATGCCATGGCTAATGTCATCTCGCACCACGAGTCTCACGAACAACGACGTGAGGAAGATGCCCACCACGGGGAACACCAGATAAAGCCAGTTGTAGGAGCGGAAATTGAATCCCGCTGTGAGCACCAACTCGATCTCATGGATGAGCCAGTGAAGCACGAAGGCGGCCACGGCGGCCAGCAGCCCCACGAAGAAGCTGAGCAAGAGCATGAACTGCTTGTCGGCCACGTATGGTTTTCTCCATTCGTTCAGCCGTTCAAAGAAGCCTGGTTGTCGTTCGGTATTGGTGTCCTGCATAATCGGTGCGGGGTTGGAAGCCGCCAAATATTGATTTATTTTCTCACCACCATCACCTCGCCATCAGACTTGAGCCTGATGATGCCCGATGGTGTGTGGGGTTTCTTTTCCTGTCGTCGTGAAGTGCACACATAGTCGACTGCTTCGAGCAGCTGGGGATCGATATCGCAGTAGTTGGAGGCAGGAGGCTCACCACTGAAGTTGGCACTTGTCGAGACGATGGCTTTCTGGAACCGGTAGCAGAGTTCCTTTGAGAAAGGCTCGTTGGTGACCCTCAGCGCCACCGACCCATCCTCAGCAATGAGGTTGGGGGCCAGGTTCACGGCTCCATCGAGGATGATGGTGAGCGGTTTGGTGGCCAGCTCTATCACATCCCATGCCACATTGGGCACCTGCCTGACATAGCGTTGCAGTCGGGCATCGCTGTCGACCAGACAAATCATCGCCTTGGAGTCTTCCCTCCGCTTGATCTTGTATACCTTAGCCACGGCCTCTGGATTGGTGGCATCGCAACCGATACCCCACACCGTGTCGGTGGGATAAAGGATGACACCCCCCTTGCGCATCACCTCGATGGCCGCCTTGATGTCTTTTTCGTAAATACTCATTCGTTATCCTTAGTTAAAAAGGCGCTCCCGGAAGAGCGCCTGAATCATTGTCGTATTAGATTTCCCATCCGATGGCCGAGGCGCCCAGCACGGCAGCCGATGCGCCATCGAGTCCGCTGATGAGGAATTTTGCCTTTCCACGGAAGATGGGCAGCACATTGGCATCGTATGCACGCTTGATAGGCTCCATGATAAGGTCACCGGCTTTCACCAGTCCGCCGAAGAAGATGAATGCCTCGGGCGAGGAGAAAGCGGCGAAGTCGGCGCAAGCAGCGCCCAGCATCTCTCCGGTGAACTCAAACACCTCATTGGCCAGCTCGTCGCCCTTTCCGGCAGCTATCGACACATCGAGCGATGTGATGTCCTCGGCCTTCATCTCTCTGAGCAGTGACGGGCGGTCGGTGGAATGGAGCAGCTCGCGTGCCGACCTGGCCACGCCAGTGGCCGAACAGTAAGCCTCCAGACAACCTTTTCGTCCACATCCACAAGGTCTGCCGTTCTCACGCTTCATGATCACATGGCCCAGTTCACCTGCAAAGCCATCGCACCCATACACCAGTTGCCCGTTGATAACGATACCCGAGCCCACGCCTGTGCCAAGAGTGATGACGATGAAGTTTTTCATGCCCCTGGCCACGCCGTAGGTCATCTCGCCGATGGCTGCGGCATTGGCGTCGTTGGTGAGTGCCACGGGGATACCCAGACGGTCGCTGAAGAGTTTGGCGAGAGGCACCACGCCATTATGTCCCCACGACAAATTGGGAGCGAACTCTATTGTACCATTATAATAATTGCCATTGGGAGCACCGACACCCATTGCCTTGATGAGCTCTATGCCGCCCACTTGCTCGATAATCACCTTAAGCGCATCGACCGATGCGTCCACATAGTCCTCCACTTTGTCGAAGCCCTGTGTCTTGATGGCGGTAGTAGCCTTGATTTCGCCTCTGCTGTCAACGATACCGAAGACAGAGTTCGTGCCACCCAAGTCCAACCCTATCACATAGGGTTTCACTGTTTCCTGTGTATTCATGATTGTTTGATTTATGAATGATTAATAATGTTTTTGTCTCTCAGAACACGTTTTGCAAAGATATTAAAAATCGGGCACAGCACAAAGTTTTACACGCAAAATTTGTTGCTTTCACATTTTTTTAGCAATTTTGCAAACGATATGCCCATAGAGTTCCACATCGATATTGTAGACACCATCATCAAGGGATTGATTATTGGCGTGTTGGCATCAGCTCCCATGGGGCCGGTGGGCATTCTTTGCGTACAACGCACACTGAACAAGGGCCGCTGGTATGGTTTCGTCACCGGTTTGGGTGCCACGGCAAGCGACCTGTTCTATGCCACGATCACCGGTGTGGGCATGAGTTTCGTGATGGACATCGTAAACAACAGCTCCTATCGTTTCTATCTTCAGATTCTTGGAAGTCTGATGCTCCTGACGTTCGGCATCATCAGCTATCGCTCCAACCCCACCAAGAACATGCACCGCAGCGGCTACGTGAAGGGCACCCTCATCCACAATGGCGTAACAGCCTTTCTGGTGACCATATCCAACCCCCTGATCATCCTGCTCTTCATGGCCTGTTTCGCACAGTTCGCATTCATCATCCCCGACCAGCCCTTCGTGATGGCCATCGGGTTTTTGAGCATCGTGGCAGGAGCCATTCTGTGGTGGTATGGACTAACCTGGCTAATCGACAAGATCAGGACCAATTTCCAGGAATATGGCATCGTACTCATCAACAGGCTGATAGGTGCTTTGGTCATTGCCATATCCATCATTATTCTTTTTGGCACGGTGTTCAACTTGTTCACCATCCATTACTGACCGTCCTGCCTGCCCCCGCTATTTCCGGTGTGCCATGCCTCGACGGCCACATCTCTATTATTCTCACATCAACATCATGTTTATCGCTAAAGAACTACGAAAGAAAAGCATTGCCGAATACCTGCTCTATATGTGGCAGGTAGAGGACATCATACGCGCCTATGGCTGCAATCTCTCGAAGATACGCCGTGAGTATATCTCCCGTTTCGACTATTCCGAGGAAGACAAAGCGGAACTTACTGACTGGTATGGCAATCTCATCAGCATGCTCACCCGTGAAGGTTGCCGCGAACAAGGTCACCTGCAAATCAACAAGATTGTGGTGCAAGACCTTTCCGAACTGCACGCCCGCCTGCTCGACAGCCCTCGTTTTCCTTTCTACCGCTCCGAATACTACAAAGTGCTGCCGTTCATTGTAGAGTTGCGCAAGCGTGGCAGCGACACCAGCGCCAACGAGGTGGAGACATGCCTGAACGCCCTCTATGGCGTGATGTTGCTCAGGCTGCAGCAGCGTGAGATCTCACCCGACACGGAGCATGCCGTGAAGGAAATCAGCACACTGATGGGAATGCTCTCCGACTACTACCTGAAAGACAAGTCGGAAGGCTTGGAATTCGACTGAACCGACCTGACATTTTTCGATCAACATTTTCCACTCAATATGAATATACTCATCACAGGTTGTAACGGCCAACTGGGCAGCGAGCTTCGCCTGCTGCAGCCGGCCCATACCAACCACACATTCTTCAACACCGATGTCGAGGAGCTCGACATCACCAACCAAGAGGCTGTTGATGCCTTTGTGGCAGGCCACCATATTGAAGGCATCGTCAATTGCGCCGCCTTCACCGCTGTCGACCTGGCAGAGACTGAACGTGAGAAATGCACCACACTCAACACACTTGCACCGGCCTACCTCGCCACCGCCATAGAGAAGCAAGGCGGCTGGATGATACAACTCTCCACCGACTATGTGTTCAACGGGAAGAACCACCGCCCATATCTGGAAGACGACACGCCATCGCCCGACAGCGTCTACGGCAGCACGAAACTGGCTTCCGAGCTTGGCGTCTCGAAGTTCTGCAAGCGGTCGATGATTATCCGCACGGCATGGCTCTACAGTTCGTTTGGCAAGAATTTCGTGAAGACGATGCTCCGACTGGGCCGTGAGAAGGAAGCCCTGGGTGTAGTCTTCGACCAGGTAGGCACCCCAACCTATGCCCGCGACTTGGCCAAGGCCATCATGGAAATCATCGAGAAAGGCGTCCAACCCGGCGTGTTCCACTACACCAATGAGGGAGTGGCCAGTTGGTACGACTTCGCCAAGTGCATCCACCACATCGCCGGCATCAACACCTGCAAGGTGAGTCCGCTGCACACCGAGGAATATCCCACCCCCGCCAAGCGTCCCCCCTACTCCATTCTCGACAAGACAAAAATCAAACAGGCCTACGGCTTGGAGATTCCCCACTGGGAAGACTCCCTGCGCGAGTGCCTCTCAATCCTTAACCAGCAATGAATCAAGAAATCGAACGCCGCCGCACCTTTGCCATCATCTCGCACCCTGATGCCGGCAAGACCACCCTTACCGAGAAATTCCTCCTCTTTGGTGGCCAGATACAAGTGGCCGGCGCAGTAAAAAGCAACAAGATACGCAAGACCGCCACATCCGACTGGATGGACATTGAGAAACAGCGCGGTATCTCTGTCTCCACCTCGGTGATGGAATTCGACTATGAGGGTTACAAGGTGAACATCCTCGACACTCCTGGCCACCAAGACTTTGCCGAGGACACCTACCGCACGCTCACCGCCGTCGACAGTGCCATCATCGTAGTTGACGGTGCGAAAGGCGTGGAGACCCAGACACGCAAGCTGATGAATGTGTGCCGTATGCGCAACACCCCCGTCATCATCTTCATCAACAAGATGGACCGTGAGGGCCGCGACCCCTTCGACCTGCTCGACGAACTGGAGAAAGAACTCCAGATACAGGTACGCCCCTTGTCATGGCCCATCAACCAAGGTGTGAAGTTCAAGGGGGTGTACAACATCTATGAGCAGAAACTCGACCTCTTCACCCCCGACAAGCAGAGGGTGACAGAGAAAGTGGAGGTGGATATCGACAGCGAAGCCCTCGACCAGCGCGTGGGCGCCCAGGACGCAGGCCAGCTGCGCGACGACCTGGAGCTCATCGACGGCATCTATCCCGAGTTCAACGTCGACGACTACCGTGCCGCCACCGTGGCGCCCGTATTCTTCGGCAGCGCGCTCAACAACTTCGGTGTGCAGGAACTGCTCAACTGCTTCGTGAAGATAGCGCCCTATCCCCGGCCGACGAAGGCCGAGGAGCGCGACGTGACCCCAGAGGAGCCCAAATTCACGGGATTCGTGTTCAAGATCACCGCCAACATCGACCCCAACCACCGCTCGTGTATCGCCTTCTGCAAAGTGTGCAGCGGCAAGTTCGTTCGCAACCAGCCCTACCTACATGTGCGCCTGGGCAAGACCTTGCGCTTCAGCTCACCCACCCAGTTTATGGCACAGCGCAAGTCAACCGTTGACGAGGCCTACCCTGGCGACATCATCGGTCTGCCCGACAACGGCATCTTCAAGATTGGCGACACACTGACCGAGGGCGAGCCACTCCACTTCCGCGGCCTGCCCTCCTTCTCGCCCGAGATGTTCAAATACATCGAGAATGACGACCCGATGAAGGCCAAGCAGTTGGCCAAGGGCATCGAGCAGCTCATGGACGAGGGTGTGGCACAATTGTTTGTCAACCAATTCAATGGTCGCAAGATCATCGGAACGGTCGGACAGTTACAGTTCGAGGTCATCCAATACCGTCTGGAGAACGAGTACAATGCCCGTTGTCGCTGGGAACCCGTCCACCTTCACAAGGCCTGTTGGATAGAGTCTGACGACGAGAAAGAACTGGAGAATTTCAAGAAGCGCAAATACCAGTACATGGCCAAAGACCGTGAGGGCCGCGACGTGTTCCTCGCCGACAGTGGCTATGTGCTCAGTATGGCCCAGGAAGACTTCAAGCACATCAAGTTCCACTTCACCTCGGAGTTCTGAAACAAAAAAGCCATTCTTGTTTAAGAGGAATGACAAGATAAACGAAAAACCCTAAGGATTCTTCTCCTTAGGGTTTTTCGTCTCAATGGGCTGGCAGCACCATCGCGACACTTTGAGCATGACGCCCAGTCCCGGCACCTCCTTGAGCAGGAAATACTTGTGACTTTGCCTCACAAGGCGCCCTGACAGTCCCTTCAATGGTCCATGCTTCACCAAAACGGGAGTACCCACCTTCAGCCGAGACTCTTCTGAACTAAGGAACTTGCGCATCTCGATATCTGGATTGCACATGGCCTGGAACTCGTACATCTGCTTGGCCGGAATCTCATAATAATCGCGTGTTGTGCGGTCGCGAGTAATCACCGACATTTTGTATTGGCAACGGATGAGGAGTTCGGACATGGCCTGCTGCCTGATGGTTTTCTTCACGAAAATCAGGTTGCTCACCACGGGCCTCAACTTTCGCCTGTGTTTGCCATTCTCGTCCATATATTCGCGATACTGCATGGGAATGAAAGACTCCAATCCATTTTCCTTGAAATAGTCGGCCACTTTACTCAGGCTATTTGAGTAAAGGCGGATGGCATACCAAGGTGTCAGGTCGCGCTCTTCGTCGATGGCAGCGCCCAAGAGTGGATTATCGTTTTTCTCGTCCATGAAGAACAGTCAAAATGGTTTGGGCTGCAAAGTTACGAAAAGTCGAGTGAAATGAGAAAGGAAAGCTTGCTTTTCTTTTCATTTCCGAGACGAAGTAACTTCGACGTTTACATCAAAGTTACGAAAAAACGAGAGCAGAGCAAAACAAACTCGTTTGTTTTTTATGCCGAGTGAAAGTAACTTCGCCTCACAGAGGCAAAGTTACGAAAAGACGGGAAAGGAAAGCAGCTTTTCTTTCCCGTCTTCGAATGTCAGCAATTATTGCATGGGGCCTCCAGCCAATTCCTTACCATTTGCCCGCCCATGGGGGTGAGCACGCTCTCGGGATGGAACTGTATGCCATGGACATCCAGCTGCTTGTGCCTCAGCGCCATAATCTGTCCGTCGTCGCTCACAGCTGTCACTTGCAGGCAGTCGGGGAAACCGGCCCTGTCGACCACCCAACTGTGGTATCTGCCCATCACGATGCGCTGAGGCAATCCCTCGAATACCACATCGTTGTTGAACTGGGTACCCTCGGTAGCCACGCCATGATACACTTCGGCCAGGTTGGTGAGCCGTGCCCCAAACACCTCGGCTATGGCCTGATGCCCCAGACAGACACCAAGGATAGGCTTTCGACCGGCATAGGTGCGGACGACATCGAGCAGCAGTCCGGCCTCTGAGGGTATTCCAGGTCCGGGACTCAGGATAATCTTGTCGAAGGGTTCGAGTTGAGACATCTCGAACTGGTCGTTGCGGTAGACGGTGACCGATGCTCCCAACTGTCTCACCAGATGAGCCAGGTTATAGGTGAAGGAGTCGTAGTTGTCGATAATAACGATATTCATCAATTTTTCCCTTTCTACATTTTCTGTGCCATGTCGATGGCCCGGCGCAGTGCGCCCAACTTGTTGTTCACTTCCTGCAATTCATACTCCTCGTTACTCCGCGCAACGATGCCCCCACCAGCCTGGAACCACAGTTCGCCATTGCGGCTCACGAAAGTTCGGATGGTGATGGCCTGGTTGAGGTTGCCATCGAATCCGATATACCCGATGCACCCACCATAAGCACCTCGGTTGTGAGGCTCATACTCGCTGATGAGTTGCATGGCCCTCACCTTAGGCGCGCCACTGAGCGTGCCCGCCGGGAAGGTGTCGATGAAAGCCTTCACGGGGTCGGCATCGTCGTTCAGCTGGCCAGAGACCCTGCTCACCAAATGGATTACATGGCTGTAGTATTGCAAGTCTTTGTAGAAGTCCACCTTCACGTCGTGACAATTTCGGCTCAGGTCGTTGCGTGCTAGGTCGACGAGCATCACGTGCTCTGCATTCTCCTTTGGGTCGTTCCTGAGGAACTCCGCCCCTTGCCTGTCGGCCTCAGCATCTCCCGTACGCCTGGTGGTACCTGCGATAGGGTCGATGAAAGCCCGTCCATTCTCGATGCGGCAATGCGTCTCAGGACTGGAACCAAAGATGCGGAACCCTCCCATGTCGAAATAGAAGAGATAGGGTGAAGGGTTGATGCTGCGCAGCGCACGGTAGAGCTTGAAGTCATCACCCTCGTAACGCTGCACGAAACGCCGTGAGAGCACAATCTGGAACACATCGCCTCTGAGGCAGTGCTGTATGCCTTTCCGGATATTGGCCTTGTGCTGCTCGTCGGTGATGGTCGACTCCACCTCGCCCACCGCGCGGAATCCGTAGGGGTGCACATTGTCCTTGTTCATCAGGCGCTGCAATAGGTCGAGATGATCGTTGGCAGCCTTCTGGGCATCGGCAGCATGGTTGTCGGCGAGCGTCACGATAGAGAGCCTGCTGTTGAAATGGTCGAACACAATAACGTCGCGGAAGAGCACATAGAGCATGTCGGGCGCGTCGTTTCGCTCCATTGTCTCGTCTTTAACCTCGATGTGCTCAAAATAGCGCACGGCATTGAACGAAGTGTATCCATAGAGTCCACAGCAATCACTGAACTCGCCCTCGATATGGAATTGCGCCATGAAATGGCTGATGGCTTGATGGCACTTGTAGTCGTCGGCCACATCGCGCGATGTGACAGAGCCGTCAGGGAAACTGCACTCTATCCTTCCATGGCCTATAGCGATGCTGGCGATGGGATTGATGCCTATGAACGACCGGCTGTTGTTCTTGTCGTGATAGTCGGAACTCTCCATGAGAGCACTCTGTGGAGAGGTGTCGCGCAAGCGCATGTATACCCCCACGGGGGTGTAGAGGTCGCCCAAGACCGACCTGTGAACGGCGGTGTAACAAAACGATGCCACCGCGCTGTTTTTCTTAGAATTGTCCATATTCTCCTGCTTTAGACTTGTTGTTGAGATAGGTTTCCACATCCTTGTCGCCCCTGCCACTCACGGTGAGCACCACCACGTCGGAGGGCTTGAACTTGATATGCTGCAACGCCGCCACGGCATGTGCGCTCTCTATGGCCGGAATGATGCCCTCCATGCGGGTGAGCTCGTATCCGGCACGGATGGCCTCATCGTCGGTGATGGCGAGCACCTTGGAGCGCTTCCTCATGGCCATGTTGGCATGCATGGGACCGATGCCGGGATAATCGAGTCCGGCAGAGATGGTGAACGCCTCCTTGATCTGGCCGTCATCGGTCTGCATCACGAGCGTCCTGGCGCCATGGAGAATACCCTCGGTGCCACAATGGATGGTGGCTGCCGTGTAGTCGGTGTCGACGCCATGGCCTGCCGCCTCGGCCAGGACAATGTCGACGCGATTGTCGTCGACATAGTGGTAGATGGTGCCCGCAGCATTGCTGCCACCACCAATACAAGCCACGAGCATGTCGGGATAGTCGCGCCCGGTCTTCTCCATCAACTGCCATTTGATCTCCTCGGAGATAACGCTCTGCATCCTGGCCACGATGTCGGGATAGGGATGCGGCCCCATGGTGGAGCCTACGATATAGAACGTGTCGGAGGGATGGCAGCACCAGTCGCGGATGGCCTCGGAGCAGGCATCGCTGAGCGTCATGTTGCCTGTAGTCACGGGATGCACCTTGGCGCCAAGCATCCTCATCCGCTCCACATTGGTATGCTGCCGCTCAACGTCGGTCTTTCCCATGAAAATCTCACACTCCATGTTCATCAGCGCACACACGGTGGCGGTGGCCACACCATGTTGTCCGGCTCCTGTCTCGGCGATGATGCGCGTCTTGCCCATCTTCCGCGCCATGAGAATCTGTCCGATGGTATTGTTGATCTTGTGCGCGCCCGTGTGGTTAAGGTCTTCCCTCTTCAGGTAGAGCTGGCACCCATATTTCTCGCTCATCCTCCTGGCGAGATAGAGCGGCGAGGGACGCCCCACGTAGTCGCGCAGCCACTGGTGATACTCGCTTTTGAACTCCTCGCTCTCCAAGATGGGCAGATAGGCCTCCTGAAGGTCGTGCACACACTTATATAATATTTCGGGCACATAAGCCCCGCCAAACGGACCATAGAATCCGTTTTCGTCGACGAAAAAACTGTTTTTTTCCATTTCTGATAGCCTTGATAAATAATGTTCTCTCTTCCGGATCGTCAGGTTTCACCCGATTGTGGCGGATGATATCTGACTACGCCTCCAAAGCCTGATAGAGTTGGTCGATGGCCTCGGCCGGATTCTGTGTCTGGCGGAGAAGGGTCACGAACTTGCTTCCGATGATGGCCCCAGCGGCATTGTCGTAGGCACTTTGCAAAGTCTGACGGTTGGAGATACCGAATCCGATCATCCTCGGATTGCGCAGGTTCATCTGGTCGATGCGCCTGAAATAAGCTTGCTTGGCCTCATCGAAACGCTGCTGCGCACCGGTGATGCTCGCCGAGCTCACCATGTAGATGAAACCCTGTGTGTGCTGGTCGATGAAGCGGATGCGCTCTTCGGAAGTCTCGGGCGTGATCATCATGATGATGCGCAGGTCGTACTTGTCGGCGATGGGCTTCACCACCTCCAGATAATCGCTGAAAGGAAGGTCGGGGATGATGGCCCCCGAAACTCCGCACTCCACGCAGCGCTGGCAGAAGCGCTCGATACCGTAGTGCATCACCACGTTGAGATAGCCCATCAGCACGAGTGGTATGCGCACGCGGTCCTTGATTTCCTCCAATTGGCTGAAAAGAAGGCTGAGCGTCATGCCGTTCTTGAGGGCCATGGTGCCGGCACTCTGGATGACCGGCCCGTCGGCCAGTGGATCGCTGAAGGGGATACCCACCTCTATCATGTCGATGCCCCTGTCTTGCAGGGTGAGAATAACCTGTGCCGTTCCATCAAGTGTTGGACATCCAGCACAGAAATAGAGAGAGAGCAACTTCCGGTCGCCTCTCAAGGAAAACAGTTTGTTGATTTGATTCATTAAGGGTGGTCGTTGAGACCTATGCCCGCAGTGCCTCGACGAAAGTCTTGAGTTTATCCACGTCCTTGACAGCAGGTTCTGTCTCGAACTTGGAATTGACGTCGATGCCGGCAAACTGCGGATGGCTGATGGCCTTCACAGCCTCCACATCGTCGGGACCAATCCCGCCGCTGATGAGGAAAGGCACGTCGAGTTTGTACTCGTTGAGAATGCTCCAGTCGAACTTCTGGCCGGAGCCACCTTTCTGCTCACACTTGTTGTGGAACAAGAAATAATCCACCAACCCCACATAGGGTGTACATTTTCCGAAGTCTGCGGCCGTCTCCACCGGTATCGTCTTGATGATCTTGACGTTGGTAGAGATATCAGGATTGAGCGTAGCCTTAAGGTTCTCTATCATCACCGTGCTCTCCTCGCCGTGCAGCTGCACGAAGTCGAGATGGTAGATAGCGACCTTGGTCACGATGGTCTGGGGCATGTCGTCGACGAAGACGCCCACCCGTTTGGGGTGATTTTCCAAGTACTGGAAGATGGGCTTGCCCCCCAATTTGGGCTGCTCGGCCTCAAACGACGAGTAGTCGGGCACGAACCCTCCCCTGGAGAGAACCTGTGAGACATACCTCGGGCTTTCCGGACAGAACACCAGTCCTATCCAGTCGACGTCGAGCTCACTTACCTGGCGTATATTCTCGGCTACACGCATGCCGCAAACTTTAATAATCATATATCAAATCTTTATATAGACCATGAAATGTGTGGCAAAGATAATCATTTTTTTCCAAACATCCATCATTGTCAAAGATTTTAAGAGAGTCGGGCTTCGATTTGCCGTAACAAACCGGCCAGTTGTTGCTCAGGCCTTTGGGCCTTCATCAAGAATTCGCCGATGAGGAACCCGCGGAATCCCACCTCGCGCAGACGTACCACGGTGTCGGGATGCGATATGCCACTCTCACTCACCTTGCACATCCCGCCGGGCAGTTGGGCGGCAAGGCGGAACGAGTTGTCGACATCGGTGACGAAGGTGCCCAGGTGGCGGTTGTTGACGCCACACATGTCGGGCTGCAAGTCCACATAGTCGAGTTCATCCTCACCATGCACCTCGAGCAGCACCTCGAGTTGCAGGTCGTGGGCCCGGCCAAGCAACATGCGGCACTCGTCGAGTGTGAGGTCGGCGGCGATGAGCAATACTGCAGAGGCGCCACACAAACGGGCCTGGAACAGCTGATACTCGTCGATGACAAAATTCTTGTAGAGTACGGGGAGCGTGAGTCCGGCCTCCCGTGCAGTGGTGACGAACTCGTCGGCTCCTCCGAAGAACCGCTCGTCGGTGAGAATGCTCACGGCGGTAGCTCCCTCCTGCTGATAGCCGAGGGTCACCATCTCGGGGAGTGCGGCCTGGTTGATCCATCCCTTCGAAGGCGACTTGCGCTTGAACTCGGCAATAATACCCGTAGCAGAACGCATGAGCGCCTCTCTCATCGAGGGTGGTGGCTGGGCCTCGGCCACGACCTTGCGCTCCACTTGCCGGGCCAGCATGGAGAGCGGCAAGATGGCCTTGCACTGCTCCACCTCCACCCGTTTCCATGCCACGATTTCTTCTAAGACATCTTTTTTCATCTTTTTGCTATGCTTTGGTTTGTAATGTTGTCTTTCAGACGCCGCGGAATCTCTATGAGTTCACCTCGACGAACTTCTTGAGTGCCCGCCATGCCTTTCCGCTCTCTATCGACTCGCGTGCGATGTCGGCACACTCGTCGATGTTTTTCTCCTGGTCGAGCACCTGGATGGCGAAGGCCGCATTGGCGATGACCACCTCTTTCTGGTCGCGCTCGGCACGGTCGAGCAATATGTTGTCGAAAATGGCCTTCGCCTCTTGTGGCGAACTGCCACCCACGAGTTTGGCGGGGTCGGCCACATGCAGTCCGAGGTCGGCAGGCTTGAAGATGCGCTCGTAGTTGTTGGTGGTCACCTTGAAATTACTGGTGAGCGATATCTCGTCGTAACCGTCGATGCTGTTCACGATGCCATAGTCGATGCCCAGCCGCTGGTAGACATTGTTATATAGCCTCATCTGGTCGAGATTGGCCACTCCGAGCAACTGGCACTGGGTGTGCGAGGGATTGACGAGCGGCCCAAGCAGGTTGAAGCATGTGGGGAACTGGAGAGCCCTCCTGATAGGTCCCACAAACTTCATGGCCTTGGCGAAGAGCTGGGCGTGCAGGTAGACCATCCCACTCTGTTCGAGTGAGCGGTTGAGTTGGTCGATATCGTCGGAAAAGCGTGCCCCATGCGCCTCGATGATGTTTGAGGCCCCACTTACCGATGTGGCGGCATAGTTACCATGTTTGGCCACCTTGTATCCCGCCCCTGCCAGCACGAAGCACGAGCAGGTGGAGATGTTGAAGGTGTTCTTCTGGTCGCCACCCGTTCCTACGGCGGTGAGCAGGGCGGTGATTTGCTCGTTGGGATACGCACTCTTGGTGATGTTAACCAAGATGTCGTGAGTTTCTTCCCTACTCAGCGACTCATGGTTGAGCATCCGGTGCAAAATGTCTTTCATTTCCATAATCTCGAAGAGTTTTTTACGGTTGCCGAAGATGTTGTCTTCCCGTAGGTTTGTAATTTTTTTATTTGAATTGAGCAAAAAAGAAAAAGGCCTGTCGTAAGAACGGCAGGCCTTGATATGGTATATGTTCACACACGGCGTTGCTGGCTCACGACTTTAGGGTCTTGAGTAGCGCCACCACCATGCGTTGAA
>ONSV01000185.1 GCA_900320585.1 uncultured Prevotellaceae bacterium
CAGCAATTACTATATGCGCTTCACCTATCTCGTGGCCGAGGGCAACAGCTGGCGACTGAAGCATACCGCCGAGGTGGAACCCAACACCAAACTCTTCGTCGAGGAGTTCACCAAAGACCAGCTCAACGACATGGAGAGGGGATGCATGCAAATCCTTGCCTATAAGCGCGATAAGGGCTTCATCATCAAACCGTCTATCGACGTGAAGTTCCGCATCGACCCAGTGAAATTCTACAAACTCCACACCTTTGTGGAGAACGACTTCTTCGAGACTCCGGCCCTCCTCATCGCGCTCATCGAGAACGATGTGCCGCGCCGGCCGCTCGTGGTGGATGCCAATGTCCTCAAGCAGGAAATCTACGCCAACAAGGCGCAGGCCAACCAGCGCGGAGAAGACAAACGTCAGCAGGCCCGGGTCGACGAGCTCGTACGCCGATACAACGATGGACAGAGCAAGGGAAAGGCGCAGCAACGCAAATCCGACCCCGACATCATCGTCGTCGACCTCCATGCCTCCGAGGTGCTCGACTCCACCGCCGGACTCTCACCAGGTGATATCCTCAACTACCAGATGGATATTTTCAGAAGAACCCTGGAGGAGAACAGGACGCGGAAAGGACAGAAAATCGTCTTCATTCACGGAAAGGGCGAGGGGGTGCTCAGAAGGGCCATCATCAATGAGCTCAACTACAAATACAAGAAATACACCTTCCAAGACGCCTCCTTCCAGGAATATGGATATGGTGCTACGCAAGTCACCATCCGATAAGCGGCACCATAAAGGAAAGCCCAGGGGCTCACATCAGGGGCTCCTGGGCTTTTCTAGTTTTTTCTAGATATTCTAGTTATTCTAGTTATTCTAGATATTCTAGATAATCTAGTTATTCTAGATAATCTAGTTATTCTAGTTATTCTAGATATTCTAGATAATCTAGTTATTCTAGATATTCTAGATAATCTAGTTTTTCTATCTTTCCTATTCCTCCCAGCAATCAATATCTTTCTCTATCTCAGGCAGTTTGACACGTGAGAAGGTTGGTTCCTTGATGCCCTCTTTCTTCTGTTTCCTATAGTCATCAATCAGCCAGAACACGTATTTCCCAAGTGTCACGATAGCGACAAGGTTGCACATCGTGAGGAGTGCCATGAATAGGTCGCCCAGATTCCACACCACCTCAAGACTGGCCATGGCCCCGAACATCACGAAGACGCCTCCCGAGAAGATGCGGTATACGGCGAGAACCATCGTGCTGGAGGTCATAAACCGGATGTTCGCCTCTCCATAATAGTAGTTTCCGATAATTGACGAGAAGGCGAACAGGAAGATGGCCACGGCCACGAAAGTGGGACCGGCGGAGCCGATTTCCGAGCCGAGAGCGGCCTGGGTAAGGGCTATCCCGTTCAGCTCGGGCACGTCATACAGGCCGCTGATGAGGATGATGAAGGCCGTGCACGAGCAGACGAGAAGGGTGTCGGTGAAGACTCCCAACGCCTGAATGAGTCCTTGTTTCACCGGGTGCGATACCGTGGCTGTGGCGGCTACGTTGGGCGCGCTGCCTTCTCCTGCCTCATTGCTGAAGAGTCCGCGTTTCACGCCGTTCATGATTGCGGCGCCCAGGGCACCGCCCACACCTTGTTCCAGTCCGCAAGCATTGGTCACAATCACTTTCATCACATGGGGAATATGCTCGATGTTCATGACGACAACCACGATGGCCAGAAGAAAATAGCCAATGGCCATCAAGGGCACGAGCACCGAACTGACGCTGGCTATGCGGTGGATTCCGCCGAAGATGATGACAAGGGCCATGGCCGAAAGGATGCCTCCCATCAGTAACGGGTCCAGGCCGAATGCCTCATGCATCGCCCCGCATATCGTATTGCTTTGGATGCTGTTGTAGGACAGTCCGAACGTGGTGGTGATCAGAACGGCGAACAAGTAGGCCATCCATTTCCGGTGAAGTCCTTTCAATATGTAGTATGCCGGACCGCCGATGAAGGAGTCACGATGCCTCTGCTTGAAAAGCTGGCTCAGGGTGGATTCCACGAATGCCGTTGCCGAACCAATCAAGGCGATGACCCACATCCAGAACACCGCTCCCGGACCGCCGATGGCGATGGCCGTGGCCACTCCGGCGAGGTTGCCCGTGCCCACCCTCGTGGCTACCGAGACGGCGAACGCCTGGAACGATGATATTTGCCTGTGACTCTTGTTGGGAGTGGCTCCCATGGTGGCGGAGTCGGTCAGCAGTCTGACCATTTCGCCTACCATGCGAAACTGCACGCCTTTAGTCTTCCATGTGAACCAAAGGCCTGCTGCCACCAATGCGCCTATCAGCAAATATCCCCACAGGGCATCGTTTATCTGCGTGATCAGTTCGTTCATCATCATCGAAAACGATGAAGGTGTTCAAAATTGGCACACCTTCACAAAAGAGCTTATTTCTTGATTCTCTTCACCCCGTTGTAGTCCACGGTCTTCTGCTTCTCCAGATAGGTCATCAGCATGTCTGAGCATACTTTTCCTATGTCGTGTCCCTCATCGGCTCGGGGAGAATCGCAGATGGCTGCCACGTAGCTGTTGGTCACCACCTTGTATTTCTTCTTCAGGTTCAACTTCTTCCCGTCGAGCGTGAAGACGCGTACATCGTCAAGCTTCGAGGGGTCTTTCTTGTTGAAAACCAGTTCGCAGGTCATACCACCAACATACGGGAAGGCATTCTCGCTGTTGTTGTAGCAGGAGATGAGCAAATCCTTGAGTTCCTTGCCGGTGAGCTCCATCTCCACACAACTGTTGCCGAAGGGGTCGAGGCGCAGCACGTCGTCAACGGTAATCGGACCGGCCTTTTTCTGGTCATACCTCACACCGCCGCAGTTCTGGAGGGCGAAGTCGGCACCTGCTTCACTGATGATAGCGTCGCACATCAGGCAGCCCAGTTCCTCGGCATTGGTGAAGTCGGTAGTGGCCACGGCCAACTGCCGTTTGAACTCTGGGTTGTTGTTGAAGAAGTCGACCATGGTCTGGGCCACCTCGTTTTTCGCGAGTGATTTCTCCACCTCGATGTTCTCGGCACGTTTCGCCGTCACCTTCCCGTCTTTCACGTCGAGGGTGGTGTAGGTGATGCGCTTCAGCTTGTTGGTGTTCTGCGTGACGAGCACGCCGTTGTGCATCTCGCCTCCCTTGAGCTGCGTATGGGAGTGTCCGCCGATGATGAGGTCGAAGCAGGGGAATTTCTCTGCCATCACCACGTCGTCTTCGTAGCCCAGGTGTGAGAGCAGTATCAGCACGTTCACCTTGTCGCGTAGCCACAGATATTCGCCGATGGTCTTTTCCACATCAGCGAACTGTATTCCCTTCAGGAGGTCGGGATGAGCGTCGGGATAGCCATGTGGACCGAGCTGCACCACGCCGATGACGCCCACGGTCACGCCTCCCACATCAAAAATCTTGTAGGGTAGGGGGTTGATGCCCATCTCTGGGGCGGCATGCACATTGGCACAGAGATAGGGGAAGTTTGATGCTGCCATCACCTTCGGCAGTCCCGTCTGGCCGTTGTCGAACTCATGGTTTCCGAAGGCGGAAGCATCAAAACCGATGAAGTTCATCAGTGCCGTCATGGGGTAGGTGGGCAGGGAGTAGAGGTCGTTGATGGGATTTCCCGTGCGGTTGTCACCGGCAGAGAAGACGAGGAGGTTGTTGTCTGTCTTCCTGAGGCTGTCGACGATGGCAGAGAGTTTCGGCATGTTGTCGATGGCCGCGTGCATGTCATTTCCTGATACGATATGAATCTGTCGGGTCTGTGCTGTGGCGCCCAAGGCCAAGGCGATGGCCAGTGAGCATGTGATGATGAATCTTCTCATGACTGTTCTTCGGTTTTAAAGGTTATTGTCATTCCCTCATGGAGTGGTGCGTCGGCATCCAACTCGTGTCCATATTGGTCCATCACTGTCGTCTCCTCGGCTTTAGCCGGGTCGGTCTTGGCAAAGTATCTGCGCAGGGCATCCTTGACGGTGGCTCCCGCGAAAATCCTGATGTTCTTGTCGTTAACTGTAATTTTCATGGTGAATAGTATTTTGAGATAAAGTATGATTTATGGTCTAAATGCAAAAATACAAATTAGAGAGCGAAATGCCAAATTTATTCCATGACATTTTTTGCACAGCCAAAGGGCTGTTGCAACGGTAGGGACTATGTGAGGGTGTGTCAAAATGAACCCTGAGGAATGTCCAACCACACTGTAGGGACGCAGCATGCTGCACAGCTGTCCCAATAAATTTTTAACATTTTAATTTTGTAATATACTTTTACTTCAAAGTGTCAAATTGTCACC
>ONSV01000251.1 GCA_900320585.1 uncultured Prevotellaceae bacterium
CTCTCTTTCCCGCCTGGGGTTTAGAACTGTGCGTAGATGAAGGGTTGGATGTCGTTCTGCCGGTAATTGACCACCACCTGCAGAATCACGATGAGCAGGATGATCTTCAGCATGATCGGACTGTCGATATACCACCGCTTCATCTTGTCGAGATGCTGCTGGCGGATGGCATGCAGGCCGAATCCGAGCACCACGAACACCGTCCAGGCAGTACGGGTCTCTACGAACGGCACGAGATACGACAGGCTGAAGTCGCTGAAGATGCGACCTATCATGGTGAAGGCGGTTGTCATGTCGGGAGCACGGAAGAATACCCAGGTGAGGCAGATGTATATGAAGGTGATGGCGAACGAGCAAACTCTTACATACCAATGGTTGGGAATGGGGTCGAGCCAACGCTTGCAGAACTTGTGCACCACGAGGCCGATGCCATGAAGCGCTCCCCATATCACGAACATCCATGAGGCACCGTGCCATAGTCCGGCCACTAACATCGTCACGAAGTTGTTCACGTAGGTGCGCACCTTGCCACAACGGTTGCCGCCAAGGGGGATGTATACATAGTCGCGGAACCAGGTGGAGAGCGAGATATGCCAGCGGCGCCAGAACTCCTGCAAGTTGAGCGACTGGTAGGGGAAGCGGAAGTTCTCTCGCAGCTTGATGCCTAACGGCGAGGCAAGGCCTATGCTGATGTCGCTGTAGCCGGAGAAGTCGCAGTAGATTTGCAGGGTGTAGCCCAACACGCCCATGGCGTTCTCAAAACCGGAGTAGGCCGTGGGGTCGTCGAAAATCCAGTTGTTGTACTGCGCGATGTAGTCGGCGATGAGCGCTTTCTTCAGCAGACCGCTCATGATGAGCCACAGACCGTTGTACACCTGAGTGTCGTCGATATGGTAACGGTGCTTGATCTGGGGGATGAGGGTCTCGGCACGGGTTATGGGGCCGGCCATGAGCAGGGGGAAGAAAGTGAGGTAGAACGTGTATTCGAGCAGTGTGGTCTCGGTGGTGAACCGCCTCTTGTACACGTCGACGGTGTAGCTGATGGCCTGGAACGTGTAGAACGAGATGCCCACCGGAAGGATGATGGAGAGGGGTGAGAAGTTAGAGCGGGTCACCTCGTTGAATATCTCGATGAAGAAGTTGGTGTATTTGTAGTAGAGCAGGGGCAATAGGTCTACCACGATGGTGAGCCACATCAGCCATGTGCGCCGGCGCCCTTCCCACTCGTCCATCTTCCGGGTAAGGAAGTAGGACAGCAATACGGTGGCCGGAAGCAGCAGCATGAGCACGCCATTGGCCTTGTAGGCGAAAAAGAGGCTGAACACCACCACATAGGCGAGCATCATTCTCCTCGACGACTGGCGGATGGCTATGTAAAGGCCGAAAAACAGCACAAACGACACGGCAAAGGGAACCGACACAAGCGACCAGGCTTCGTCGGGAGTCGTGAGGAAGTGGATAAGTTGGTTGAGCATCGACCTGCTGATTAATTGTTAGGCTTGCGGAAGGACGATGGGGGTTTTGGGGCGGCGGCCCTTGTCCTTCACCTGCATCACCTCGATGTGCTCGATGTTGTAGGATTGCTGGCAGTCGGGGATGGTGAGTACCACAGGGTGCACGCAGTCGTCACTGTTCATCCATTCGGCCACCAGGTCCATCCAGTCGCGGGCACCTAACGAGGTGGGGTGGAGGTGGTCGCTGCGGCGCTCCATCTCCAGGTGCTGGGAGTCGAAATAGGCCTTCTTGCCAAAAACTTTGGCTATCTCAGCGTTCAGGCCGGCGTCGGGCTTCGTGTTGGGCGGACCGATGAAAATGCAGGGACGTTCGCCCACCTTGGCCTTCATCTTCCTCAGGCTCTCGTTGATGGCACTCAGGTTCTTCGACGACAGCTCGTTGCTGCCCATGCAGAAAATCACGTAGGTGGGGTCTGTCTGCTCGATGTAGTAGTCGAGTGTCAGACCGCTCCATCCCAACGTTGTGCTGCCATACCACGTCACGGCATACATCGTGTCGCCACTCACGCGGCAGATGTCGAAGAAACGGTAGGCCATGGGCTCCACCATCGAGTCGCCAACGAAAAGAAAGCGTTGGGGGGTGCTGTCGGGTTCCACTTTCTCCTCCACCATGGCAAGGCTCATGGTGTCGGGGTCGGTGGAAACCATATATTTTTCGAGGTCGATCTTCTTCAGCAGCTGATGGGCGAAAGTCACCCCTACGCTCGATTTCGAATATAGAAAGGGAGCGAGGAATGCCACCAAGAAGATAACGAATGCCT
>ONSV01000039.1 GCA_900320585.1 uncultured Prevotellaceae bacterium
CAGACCATTGATGTGCTCATCGTAGATGACATACAGGAGTGGATGACCTCGCAGAAAACGCAGGATACCTTCTTCCATATTTTCGACCATATCTTCCGCACTGGAAAAAGGGTCATCCTGGCTTGCGACCGCCCGCCCGTCGACCTCCAGGGGATGAACGAACGGCTCATCACCAGATTCAGCTGCGGACTCATCGCCGAACTCGAACGCCCCGACGAGAAACTCTGCCTCGATATCCTCAATGCAAAGATTCAGCACGATGGACTCACCATTCCTAACGATGTGGTGGAATATATCGCACAGACCGCCAACGGTAGCGTGAGAGACCTCGAAGGCGTGGTCAACTCGCTCATGGCCTATTCCATTGTCTATAACACCAGCATCGACATGCGACTGGCCGAGAGCCTCATCAAACGCTCGGTGAAGGTAGACAACAACCCGCTTACCATCGACGAGATTCTCGAGAAAGTGTGTGCCCACTTCCATGTGGCTCCTGAGGATGTGAGCGGAAAGAGCAGGAAGCGCGACTTCGTCGTCGCAAGGCAGGTGTCGATGTACCTTGCTCAGAAACATACCAAAATGCCGGCATCAAGAATCGGAAAGCTCATTGCCGGGCGCGACCATTCCACTGTGCTCCATAGTTGCGAGAAAGTGGAGGAGAGGATGCGTACCGACCAGAAATTCCAGGACGATATCATCAGTATCGAAAATTCGTTCAAACTTAAATGATAACTGACACTCTAACTTCTGAAAAGGGGGATGTAGCGATACATCTCCCTTTTTCGGTCTTTCAGCCGGATTGCTCACCAATTTCAAGGCGTTGATTCCCTTTTTATCCCAACGGGCGTGGAATATCCATTTTTTTATCTACATTTGCATTCAGAACTCATCAAAACAGGTGAATGATTTGGAAAGCATGGTGCCAACTGTCATCAGCCTGATTGGAGATCGTGATTCATGAATAGGAAAAATGCGGCTGTATCAGTTCTGTTGATGGTGAGTCTGGGACATCTGCTAAACGATATGTTCCAGGCCGTAATACCATCCATCTACCCAATGATCAAGGAATCGCTGGGACTGAGCTTCATGCAGATAGGAGCCATCACGCTCACCAATCAGGTGACGTCGTCGCTCTTGCAGCCGGTGGTGGGCTATCTGTCCGACAAGCATCCCCGGCCCTATAGGCTTGTTGTCGGCATGTGCTTCACGCTCACCGGACTGTTGCTGCTTTCCGCCGCCCACAGCTTCCCGTTGGTGCTGATGTCAGTCGCTTTTGTTGGAGTAGGGTCCTCTGTGCTCCATCCAGAGTCCTCAAAGGTGGCCCGGCTGGCTTCGGGAGGTGCAAAAGGCATGGCGCAGTCGATATTCCAGATAGGAGGGAATGTAGGCCGTGCACTTGGGCCTGTGGCCGTGGCGCTGATCGTGGTGCCTCACGGACAAGGGAGCATCCGTTGGTTTGCCGTCCTCGCATTGCTTGCCGTATGGGTGCTGGCGAGAATCGGACGATGGTACAAGAGCCAGATTGAGCAATATGTGGGTGGCAAGTCAAAATTCGATATGGAGAACGAGAGCCACCTTACACGACGCCAGGTCGTCATTGCCCTGTTGGTGCTGTTGGTGCTGATGTTCTCGAAAGACTTCTACACCGCCAATATCCAGAACTACTTGACTTTTTATATGATTGACAAGTTCGGGCTCAGCGTCACGGCATCGCAATACGTGCTCTTCGCCTTTCTCGTTTCCACTGCTGTCGGCCTCTTGGTTGGTGGTGAGGTGGGCGACCGCTATGGCCGTAAGTACGTCATCTGGGTGAGCATCCTTGGCTCATCGCCCTTTGCTCTTCTGCTCCCATATTGCAATCTTACCTGGACCATCGTTCTTGTCATTCTTGTGGGAATGGTGATGTCGTCAGCGATGTCGGCCATCCTTGTCTATGGCACCGAACTGCTCCCCGGGAATGTGGGAATGATCTCAGGGGCCTTCTTTGGATTGTCTTTCGGACTTGGCGGCATAGGCTCCGCGCTCTTCGGCTGGCTTGCTGATATTTCCAGCATCCAGCATGTGTTCCAGCTTACTGCATTCCTTCCTTTGCTTGGAATCGTAACTTATTTCCTGCCGAATATTAAAGATTGAGTCCCAATCGTTTCATTCCTTCTTCTCACCGCCATGGCCGACGCAAAGTTTGTGGCAAAAAAAATATGCACCTGTTCTCACGAACAAATGCATACCTTATAACTTACTAAAATAAATTAACTCAAAGATGTCGACTCTCTCGAGGGGACTCGCCTCACAAATGTGAGGTTTAGCGAAAATTATTATTGTCTTTGTCTAAATCGCGTCAATTTTAAGGGTTGATTTTACAACCATTTTTATTAACGATGCAAAGATATAAAATCCAATGCAGTTTTGCAAATATATCGCAACTTATTTTTGCTCTTTCTGCTATTTTGAAACTGTGCTCGCACACGGATTCAAGTGTGTTAAGCAAACGATAAAAAAATCGTTCATTTTTTGCATTTTTATTACAAATTACGGTGCATCATCTTGCGCCATTTCATATAGCCAAGGATGGCAATCACCACATACAAGCCATAGAGTCCAGCCTTGAAGGGGATGTCTTTGTAGACGTAGAGCGCACAGGTCACCACGTCGACGGCTATCCAGATGAGCCATTGCTCAAGGTATTTCCTGGCAAGGGCCCAGATGCCTACAAAACTAAGGGCTGTGGTGAAACTGTCGGCAATGGGAACCGACGAGTCGGTCTGTGTGGCGAGCAGCCACCATATGATGCCCCAGATGGCAAGGGTGGCTATGGTCCAGGGCATGATGAGACTCTGCTTGAAATGGGTTACCGGCAGCGCTTTGCTGTCGGTTGCTGTGGCCGTCTTGCCCTTGAGGAATTTCCAGTTCACGAAACCATAGACGGTCATGGCGATGTAGTAGAACTCCATGCCGCAGTCGGCATAAAGTCCCTTGTTGTAGTAGAGCACGATGTCGAGTGCCTGCATCACGAATCCCACCAGCCACAGCCAGATGCTCGCCTTGTATTCCAACAGGATGTAGGCGAGACCCAGCAGGGTGGTGGTGATGTCGAGGAAGTGGTCCTCAAGGAATGTGGTGTCCATGGCAGCTTACCATCTCAGGGTGATGTTGGCCATGCTGGTGAAGCCGGCCATGGGGATGAAACCTATCTGGTAGTAACGGTTGTCGTTGCCGTGGCCATAACTCTCGCAGATGGCGGAGTAGACCCAGCCGCTGCTGGCATAACGGCGGTTGAACACGTTGTTGAAGTTCAGGCCGATGGTCAGTTCCTTCATGCCAAGGGCCTTGCTCACCTTCGTCGTGTAGCTCAGGTTCAGGTTCGAGGTGCTGTAGCAGGGCAGCGAGCGGTCATTGTTCTCGGTGTTGTCGAGATACTGGCGGCTCACGAAGTTGGTGTGCCACACGGCCTGGAACCCTTTGTTGTGCAAGGTGATGAACCCGTTGAGGATGGCCGAGGGCGAGAAGGCAAGGGTGGAGTTGTCGTAGTGTATCGTCTGGCTGCCATTGTCCCAGTCTTCCACCACCTCGTCGAAGTCCTTGATCTGGTTCTTGCTCAGGGCGGCATTGCCCTCAATGCTAAGCCATGACGTGGGTGCAAAGCCGGCACTCACCTCCACGCCCATGCGGTAGGAGTCCTTGATATTGGTGGTCAGGTTCTCGCCGATGTCGCTCACCGCACCGGTCTGCACGAACTGGTCGGTATAGTTCATATAGTAGAGGTTGACGCCGGCATGCCAGCGCTCGCCGGTGTAGCTGTAGCCTGCCTCGAAGTCTGTCAGTTTCTCTGCCTTGGGGGCAGGGTAGCTGCCATTGTCGGTGAAGTTGTTGCGCTCGGGTTCCCTGTTGCTCGTGGCCACCGAGAAATAGGCATGGTGGTTGTCGGTCTTGTAGCTCACGCCACCCTTCAGGTTCACGAAGTCGTAGGTCTTGTCGATGTCGAGGCGCTGGTTGGTGTAGGTGCCGTCCTCATTCTCGTAGAATTTGTCGTTGATGCCATTGGTGGTATAGCCCACGTGGCGGTACTGGGCGTCGCCGAAGAGGCTGAGGCAGGAGGTGATTTTGAACGCTGCTTTCAGATAGCCGCTATAGTCTTTTTTCTCGGCATCCGAATCATAGTAGGTGTATTTGCCGCCCGACAGCAACTTGCGGCTCAGTTCGGGATGGGCGATGTAGGTGAGGTGGCCGAAATGGTTGCCTTTGAAGTGCTGCAGCGACAGGCCGCCCATGACATCCCACCGCTCGGCGGTGTAGTTGGCGTTCCATACCAGTCCGTAGGTGTCTTGCTCCAGTCCTTTCTTGCGGATGAAGTCAGTACGCTTCACCGTCTTTCCGTCGCTGGCGGTGAAGTTCGCCAGTCCGAATTTCTTCAGCTTGTTGTTGTATCTGAACTCATTATAGTAGCCATAGCCATGGGTATAGTGCACCGAGGCTGTCGTGTTCAGATGCTGGCTCACCTCCCAGGCAAACGAGAGGATGTTGTGGCTCTGCCAGAAATTGTCGGTGGCCTGGCGCCAGAGGCTGCCGTCGGCCAGACGGTAGCGCTCGGTCAGGTAGTGCCCGTCGGCATTGCGGGCGAAGTCGCCGTCGGCATTGTAGACCATGGTCTCGTAGAGGGTGTTGTATTTTCCCAGACCGGCCTCATACAGGTCCTTGTAGGTGCGGATGCCGGTCTTGGCGCCGTAGGTGCCGTCCATGATCGAGAGGTCGTTGTCGCCAGCAGTCACGCCATTCCATGCCTGACCGGTCTTCTCGAAGTTGCCGAAGTTCTTGTATTGGATGCTGAACTTGTCAGTCAGGTAGCGAAGGCTGCCGAAATAGCTGCCCGAACGGCCTCCAGTGCCGTTGATGAAGCCGTCGGTATTGGTCTCATGATAGGCACCATCTATCTCCACATGATTCCAAAGCAGGCCGGTGCTGAAGCTGCCACCGATGTTGTAGGTGTTGTACGATCCGTAACTGGCGCTCAGCTCGGCAGATGGGGTGAGCGATGCGGCTTTCGACGAGAGCGAGATACTGCCGCCAAAGGCACCGTCGCCGTTGGTCGACGAGCCTACTCCTCGTTGTATCTGCACGCTGCTCAGCAGTGAGGAGTAACTGTTCATGTTGGCCCAGAACACGCATTGGTCCTCGGGAGAGTTGAGGGGCACGCCGTCGATTGTCACGTTGATGCGAGAGTCGCCGGCACCACGGATGCGCATATAGGTGGTTCCGGTGCCAAGGCCGTTCTCGCTCCATGCCAGCACGCCAGGGGTCTGCGAGAACAGGAAAGGCAGTTCCTTGCCTGTCTTCGAGAATTCCTGCAATTTGGCCTTCTTGATTTGCGACATGGCGTATGGGGCGCCTTGCTGGGCACGCACGCCTTTCACCACCACTTCGGTCAGTTCCTCCATACGCAGTGAGTCTGGGTTTTGTGCCATCATTGGAGCTGTCATCGACAGCATGGCACAAGCGAAAAAGAATCTTTTCATTTTACCTTATATAAATATATACGATAAGGGGAGAGGAGAAGATAAGTATCCCTACGCCGGCATTATCCGGATCAGGTATGAGGGTATGATCTCAGCCCGAAACATCGGGCACCCCTTAGCCTACATTCTGTAGGCCGATGCAAAATTACGAATTTTTTCGCGAATACAAGCATCGTTGCGTTTTTTTTCGCGGATAGAGGCAGCCATGACCAAAAAATCGCCCATCCGTGCATTCAGAACGGATGGGCGATGAATTCGTCGGATGATAGTGGCAGGGGCTATTCGCCCATGACAACGGTCACCTCATGGCTGCCGGGGGCATAACGGATAATGTTGCCCTCGATGAGCGTGCCGTCTACCTCTACGGTGGCCACACCCTTGCTCACACCCTGTGGGTTGCTGATGCGGATGCGGTACTCGGCATCGCGGAACTTGCGCTTCACCGAATACTCCTGGGCGGTGCTGGGCAGGCAGGGGTCGATGAGCAGACCGTCGTAGTCGGGCTTGATGCCAAGGATATACTGGCTCACGGTGAGCCACATCCATGCGGCGGTGCCGGTGAGCCAGCTGTTCTTGCCCTCACCCGGACGGGCGGCATCCTTGCCGGCCACCATCTGGCAGTTCACATAGGGCTCCACCTTGTGCAGCGTGCTGTATTTCTCCTCCACATAGCTGGGCAGTATCTTGCGGTAGTGGCTCCATGCGTCGTCGCCACGGCCAGCGAGGGTCTCGCCGATAATCACCCAGGGATTGTTGTGGCAGAAGATGCCGGCATTCTCCTTGTAGCCTTCAGGATAGCTGCTGATCTCGCCATACTCGTACACGTACTTCGTGAAGGCGGGGTTGTTCAGCACGATGCCATGCTCACACTCCAGGTATTTCTTCACCGAGTCGAGCGACTTCGTCACCAAGCCCTCTTCGGCACCGATACCGGCCATCGTGCACCAGCCTTGGCTCTCGATGAAGATCTTGGCCTCGTCGTTCTCCTTCGAGCCAATCTTCCTGCCGTAGAAATCGTAGGCGCGCAGATACCACTCGCCGTCCCAACCGTCGCGTTTCACGGCCTCCACCATATCGTCCACGTGCTTCTGGGCACGGGCTGCCTCGGCGGCGTTGCCCACACGGCGGCAAAGGGCAACATACTCGTTGCCGGTCACCACGAACAGGCCGGCTATCATCAGGCTCTCGGCCTTCGTGCCCTCTGTCTTGTTCTCTGTCGTCTGGAACGACTCATTGGGGTCCCAGGAGAAACAGTTCAGATTCAGACAGTCGTTCCAGTCGGCACGCCCGATGAGGGGCAGCTTGTGTGGACCAAGGTTCTCCACCACATGGTCGAACGACACGCGAAGATGCTCCATCAGCGACACCTCGCTGCCAGGCTGGTTGTCGAAGGGCACAGGCTCGTCGAGGATGCTGAAGTCGCCAGTCTCCTTGATATAGGCCACCGTTCCGAAGATGAGCCAGCAGGGATCGTCGTTGAATCCGCCACCGATGTCGTTGTTGCCACGCTTCGTCAGGGGCTGGTATTGGTGATAGCAGCCACCATCGGGGAACTGGGTCGAGGCAATGTCGATGATGCGCTGGCGGGCGCGTTCGGGTATCTGGTGCACAAAGCCCACAAGGTCTTGGTTGGAGTCGCGGAAACCCATGCCACGGCCGATGCCACTCTCGAAGAACGAGGCCGAGCGCGACATGTTGAACGTCACCATGCACTGGTATTGGTTCCAGATGTTCACCATGCGGTCGAGTTTGTCGTTGCCGGTGTCCACCACGAAGATGTCGAGCAAGGCATCCCAGTAGGCTCTCAGTTCGGCAAAGGCGGCATCCACCTTCTCGGTGGTATCGAAGCGGGCGATGGTCTCCAGCGCCTTGGTCTTGTTGATGACCTGGGGGGCGATGAACTTCTCGTCCTGGGTGTTCTCCACATATCCCAGCACGAACACCAGGTCGCGCCGCTCGCCGGGGGCGAGGGTCACCTCGATGTAGTGCGAGGCGATAGGGCTCCACCCATGGGCGTGGCTGTTGCGCGGACGGCCTTCCATCACGGCGTCAGGACAGTCGAAACCGTTGTAGAGTCCCACGAAGGTCTCGCGGTCGGTGTCGAAACCATCGATGGCGGTGTTCACGCTGTAGTAGGCATAGTGGTTGCGGCGCTCGCGGTATTCGGTCTTGTGGTAGATTACCGAACCTTCTATCTCCACCTCGCCGGTAGAGAAATTGCGCTGGAAGTTCTCCATGTCGGTGGCGGCGTTCCATAGGCACCACTCCTCCAGCGAGAAGAGCTTCAGCGTGCGGGGAGCATCGGTGGTGTTGGTGAGTGTCAGTTTCTGCACCTCGCACCAGCTCTTCAGCGGAACGAAGAACAGCACGCTGGCCTCAATACCATCCTTGGCCGAGGTGATGCGGGTGTAGCTCATTCCATGACGGCACTCATAGTGGTCGAGTGGGGTCTTGCAGGGCTTCCAACCGGGATTCCAAACGGTGTCGCCGTCCTTGATGTAGAAGTAACGGCCACCATTGTCCATCGGCACGTTGTTGTAGCGGTAGCGGGTCAGACGACGGAACTTGGCATCCTTGTAGAACGAATATCCACCGGCAGTATTCGAGATCAATGAGAAGAAGTCCTCATTGCCTAAATAGTTGATCCAGGGCCATGGGGTCTTGGGGTCGGTGATGACATACTCGCGATGCTCGTCGTCGAAATGTCCGTATTTCTTGTTTTCCATTCTATATTATAAAAGGTAGAAAAGAGAGAAGAGGACTATTTGGAGATTTTCTTGCCCTTCGGGTCAAATCTGAACGAACTGCCGTCGAAGTGGATCTTGTAGG
Organism: uncultured Prevotellaceae bacterium; assembly: GCA_900320585.1. Classification (GTDB taxonomy): domain Bacteria; phylum Bacteroidota; class Bacteroidia; order Bacteroidales; family Bacteroidaceae; genus Prevotella. Next base: position 8,340 of record ONSV01000039.1, read on the forward strand.
AGAGCGAGTCTTTCGAGTCGGTATACTCCAGCATCTCGATGTTGTTGCCCTCCACGGGAATCACCATGGTCAGCTGACCGTAGATGCAGTCCATTGCCTTGGCCACCTTCTGTGCCACGTTGGGGTTGGGCACCAACTCCCTCTTCGAGGGGTCGAAGTCGAAGAAAGCCATCACGCGCTCCGGACGGTTGGGGGCTTCCACAAACTGCTCCATCAGCACACCGAGCATCTTGTGCCCGTCCTTGCAAGTCCACACCTTGCCAGTGGTTGCAGAGCTTAGGTCGGCTGTGGTGGCCACTTTCAGATAGTCTGCTCCGTCAGGGGCGTCTACAGTGAAGCTGTCTTTCTCGGCATTGTAGCCTTGCTCGTCGAGCAGGTAGCGCATCACTTTGCGGTTGCCCTTGAAGTCAAGGTAATTCTTGCAGAAAGCGCGCAACAGGGTCTTCACATTCACGTCACCTGCGCTCACGGGGATGAGCATTCCCGACCAGGTTGTCGACATCAAATCCAGTCCCGAATCCTGAATGGTGTCGCAACGGGCTTCCTCGGCTTGCAGTTGCTCCATAGTGAAATCATCGGCAGGAACGTCTGCTTTCTTGTCTGTACATGCGGTGAATGCCATCGCGGCGGTGGCGATGACACCAAGTAACAATGCTTTTTTCATAAACGTTGGTAAGTTTTGTAAATAATTATGGTTTTGTCTTGTTTTTGTCATTTGGTTTGATTAGAAAGCAAAAATACAAATAATTGACATCTGCCACAAAAAAACGATTATTAATTATGTTTTTTTATATAATCATTTTGCTTTCCGTGGGGTTTGTGCTACCTTTGCCGTAAAATAGGCACATCGCCCGAACTCTACTGTCATGGATTGGTTCAATACTCTGTTACTTGTACCGTCGGCACTGCAAACCATTGTGGTGCTCTCGCTCATTTGCACTATCGGTCTGGCATTGGGACGCGTGAGGGTAGCGGGCATATCGCTGGGCGTGGCTTTCGTCTTCTTCATTGGCATTCTCGCCGGGCATGTCGGACTCAAGGCCGACCCTGCCATGCTCGACTATGCCGAGACTTTCGGATTGGTTCTCTTCGTATATATGCTCGGACTCCATGTGGGCCCCAACTTCTTCAGCTCGCTCAAGCACGAGGGGCTGGCGCTCAATATGTGGAGCTTCGCCGTCATCGCAATAGGAACGGTCATGGCGGTGCTCATGGCAAAGGTCACCGGTGTGGAGATGGCCGACATGGTGGGCGTGCTCTGCGGGGCTACCACCAACACCCCCGCTTTGGGTGCCGCACAGCAGGCATTGGCCCATCAGGGCGTGGCTTCGGCTAATGTGGCATTGGCCACGGCGGTCACCTATCCGCTGGGTGTGCTCGGGGTCATCATCGCCATCGTCATTATCCGTAAGACTTTGGTGAGGCCCAGCGACCTCGAACTGAAGCATGCCGACGACGACCATACGTATATCGGACAGTTCATCATCGTCAATCCCGCTCTCGAGGGACGAACGGTGGCACAGGTGTCGGGTAGCTCCAAAATGCGGTTCGTTATCTCCCGCCTATGGCGAAATGGCGAGGTGATCGTGCCCAAGGCCGACACCGTGCTGCACACGGGCGACAACGTGCTCGTGGTGATGTCCGACGATGAGGTCGACGCCATGGAAATCCTCTTCGGAGAGAAAGTCAATACCGACTGGAACAAGGCCAAAATCGACTGGAATCATGTCGACGCGAAAGTGGAGAGCCGTGTGCTGGTGCTCTCAAGGAGGGTGCTCAACGGAAAGCGGCTCGGACAGCTTCAGCTCCGACATACCTATGGGGTGAATGTGAGCCGCGTGAGTCGTGGCGATATCCGCCTGCTGGCTACCGACAACCTGCGACTGCAGTATGGCGACCGGCTTGTCGTTGTAGGACAGTCCGACGACCTCGACCATGTGGAGAAATTCCTTGGCAATGCGGTGCAGGTGCTCAGCGAACCCAATGTGGGTGCCATCTTCCTCGGTGTCATACTCGGACTCATGCTGGGCACACTACCCCTGTCGTTGCCGGGGATGACTTCGGCCATCCGGCTGGGCATAGCAGGTGGACCTATTGTTGTGGGTATCCTCGTGGGCGCTCTCGGGCCTCGCTTGCATGTCATCTCCTATACCACAAGGTCGGCATCGCTGATGCTCCGGCAGATGGGACTGGCCATCTACCTGGCCGGACTCGGACTGGATGCGGGCGGCGGACTCTTCGAGACGGTGGTCAGGCCCGAAGGACTGCTTTGGGTGGCCATCGGATTCATCCTCACCCTGGTGCCTGTACTCATCGTTGGCATCAGTGCGCTCTTTTCCCGAAAATACGACTATGGCACCATCTGTGGCATCCTCTGTGGTTCGATGGCCAACCCCATGGCCCTGGGCTATGCCAGTGATACTACAAAAGGCGACGCGGCTTCCATCAGCTACGCATCGGTCTACCCGTTGGGCATGTTCCTCCGTGTGGTCATCGCGCAAATCCTGGTCATGTGCTTGGTCTGAGTTCTACTTTCTCCTTACCTTTTTTTCTTTCCTTTTTCTCTTTTCCTTGACATTTGCGGATGGCGGACAAAGCCCGCACAATCATTCTGTCGCCAAGCCGCGGGCTTGGATAAGTAAGACTGCAGTTCAAAAATAAATCGACAGATTTATTTTGCATTGTTGATGCCATTGATTATCTTTGCAAAACGATTTATCATCAACCTAATTCACACTATGAACAACTCACACTTGTCAATGAATGCCAATCCGTTGGTGGCATTCCTAAAAAAACCAGCTACTGACTTTGTCAAAGCCGACATCATCCGCTACGCCGAGGAAAACGGTATCCGAATGGTCAATTTCATGTACCCAGGAGGTGACGGCAAGCTCAAGACGCTCAACTTCGTTATTACCGACAGAGAATACCTCGAGACCATCCTTACCTGCGGCGAGAGGGTCGATGGCAGCAGCCTCTTCTCTTTTGTGCAGGCAGGAAGCAGCGATCTCTATGTCATACCACGCTTCTCTACCGCTTTTCTCGACCCCTTCGCCGAGATTCCCACCATCGCCATGCTCTGCTCTTTCTTCGACAAAGACGGTCAACTGCTCGAGAGCGCACCAGAGCATACATTGGCCAAGGCATGCAAGGCTTTCACCAAAACCACAGGAATGGAGTTTCACGCCATGGGCGAACTCGAATACTACGTCATCTTCGACGACGACCACCAGTTTCCTGCCATCGACCAGCATGGATACCATGAGTCGGCACCTTATGCCAAGGCCAACGAGTTCAGGGCCAAGTGCATGACCTACATCGCACAGACTGGCGGACAAATCAAGTACGGACACTCCGAAGTGGGTAACTTCGTGCTCGACGGGAAGGTGTACGAGCAAAACGAGATAGAATTCCTGCCGGTCAGGGCCGAGAATGCGGCCGACCAGCTCATGCTGGCCAAATGGGTGATACGCAACCTGGCCTACCGCATGCAACTCAACGTCACCTTCGCGCCCAAGATCACCACCGGAAAGGCGGGATCGGGACTGCATATCCACATGCGCATGATGCGCGATGGGAAGAACATGATGCTACACGATGGACAACTCTCTGATGAGGCCAGGAAGATGATTGCCGGCATGATGCTGCTTGCACCCAGCATCACCGCCTTTGGCAACAAGACCCCCATGTCCTACTTCAGGCTCGTGCCCCATCAGGAGGCACCCACCAACGTGTGCTGGGGCGACCGCAACAGGTCGGTGCTTGTCAGGGTGCCGCTGGGATGGACCGCCAACGTCGACATGTGCTGCAAGGTGAATACCAACGAACAGCCCTCGCACGTCGACACGACGATGAAACAGACCGTGGAGATGAGGTCACCCGACGGGTCGGCCGACCTCTACCAGCTTATCGCCGGACTGTGTGTGGCCTGCCGTACGGGATTCGAGATGGATGACGCGCTGCAACTTGCTGAGCAGACCTATGTCAACGTGAATATCCACGATCAGGCCAATGCCGGACGCCTGGCACAACTCTCCAGCCTGCCCGACAGCTGTGCCGCCTCGGCCGATTGTCTTGACCAGCAAAGGTCTTATTTTGAGAAAGATGGCATCTTCAGCCCAGCCATGATCGACAGTATCATCTCTCACCTCCGTGCCTTTGACGACCGCAATCTGCGCAAGCAGGTGGAGGCATACCCCGATGAGGTGCAAAAACTGGTCAACACCTATTTCCACTGCGGATAGAGTATAGGCCTAATCGGCTATGCATATGCTGGAGGGACGCAGCATGCTGCGTCCGCCAGCTGAAAGCCCCGATGCTTTAGTAAAATTTAAAGAATGTAACGATATTCATCAAGCAGGGCAAGATAAACTTCAAACCTCAAATCTCAAACCTCAAGCCAATTACAAGAACTGCTCTGCCCGCTCCAAATCCTCTGGCGTGTCGATACCAACGGTCTCGATGTCGGTGAGGGCCACGCGGATGCGGTAGCCGTTCTCCAACCACCTCAGCTGTTCCAGGCTCTCCGCTTTCTCCAGCGGCGACTGGGGCAGCTGAGTCACTTCTTGCAGCACCTCGCTACGATAGGCATAGAGCCCTAAGTGCTTCAGATAGGGGTAGTGACACAGCCAATCACCGCGCTCCACACCACGCACGAAGGGTATCACGCTGCGACTGAAATAGAGGGCAAATCCACGCTTGTCAGTCACAATCTTGGGCGAGTTGGGGTTCTCCACCTGCTCCATGGTTGCAAATGGCTTGCCTAAAGTGGCGATTTGTGTCTCAGGGTCGTCGAAGCAGTGGCAGAGCGACTCTATCTGCTCGCGGCGAATGAAGGGCTCATCGCCCTGCACGTTCACCACCACGTCATAGTCGCCGCCAATCTTCCGCACGGCTTCGGCTATACGGTCTGTTCCGCTCTTGTGGTCGGGCGAGGTCATCACCACCTTGCCGCCAAACTCTTCCACGGCACGGTAGATACGCTCGTCGTCGGTGGCCACGTAGCAGTCTTCCAGCACTCCCGACACTTGTTCATACACCCGTTCTATCACAGTTTTGCCACCCAAAATGGCCAGTGGCTTGCCAGGAAAGCGAGTAGAGGCATACCTGGCGGGGATAATTCCTATAAATCTCATCGTATTATTGTCAATGCTTTTACTTTGCATAATCATTTATTCATCACATCAGCCGCGAAGATAATGAAAAGTCTATGAAATTGCTCTTTTAAAGCCTTATTTTTCATGAAAATGCTTTTTTTCTTTCAAAAAAGACGTCAATCAATTATTTTTTCATACCTTTGTGCGATTTATGTCCGACAACTCTGCCTGCTATGGTTGAGTTCGTCAAATGACTGTAGTGGATATGTTAACAGCTTGTGAATAGGCTATTTACCCACTATATTCAATTGTTCATTTGGAAAAAATATATAATCAGATAAACATGAAGACGTTTTTATCCTTTTTGTTTGCTTTGCTCGTTTTTGGAGGTTCCTTAAAGGCGCAAACAAGTTATGTCGATGTAGATGAATTGTTATCTATAGGTGATGGGAACACTGTCGAAATAGAAAAAGGAAATCAAGGTATTATTCCTTTCTCTATCCAGACAAATGATAAGACAATGAGAACTGCAGAGTTTCATATCATTTTCCCTGAGGGTATGAGCCTTGTTCGTTATAATAATGTTTATGGAGTAGTCGTTTCCACCAACCAGCCTGTTACCCCCTTTGGTTCCACTCCTTTGTATTCTGCTGGTTGTTATGCTGATGATAGCAATCCGCAGAAGTATAAAATTGTTTTGTCCAATACAAATGCAGAGGATCCTCTCAATGATGGTGAACTGGTATTACTGTATGTCACCATCGACGAAGATATCCCGGTTGGCTCAGTGTTATCGGGTTCAGTGGCTGATATTGTCGTTGCTGAAGATGGTGCCACAGGTTATTGTCAGGATGATTTTGAATTCACTGTCAAAGTCGGAGGCACGATTACTTATAGCGACACTCAGACTTACGACGATGGAGATTTCATCCCCGTCAACAACGTCAACGTAAATGTGCAGCGTGCCGTGAAAGCCGATAATTGGAACACGATCTGCTTGCCGTTCTCGATGACGGAATCCCAGATTTCCACAGTCTTTGGCAGTGATGCAGTGGTAGCCGAATTCACAGGTTGTGAGACAATGAAATCGGGAAACAAGGTGGTTGGCATCAAAGCTCAGTTTACTAAGGTTACGGAAATGTCAGCCCATCATCCCTATCTCTTGAAGGTGAAAACGGGTATCGACGCTGCGACTGGTTTCACTGTGAATGGCGTGGTTGTTTCAAGACTGCCTGAGTCAGGAACACCGCAAACAGGCTCGGATGGGAATCTTTTCATTGGTGCTTATGCTCCAATAGCAAACCTTGGTAGTGCAGACCATCCTTTGGCTTTCATCAGCAATAGCAATTTATATTATGCCACAGGCAATTCCTCGTTGAAGGGCTTCCGTGGATATTTCGACTTTAAGGACCTTAAGGATTACATCAGTGGTTCGGCCGCAGCTTCCAACCTCAGTTTGTTCGTCGATGGTGAGGAGGCTACTTCTATAGAGGGTGTCACCACGAATAATCTTCCAGTCGAAGGCGTCTTCGACCTGCAGGGACGCAAGGTAGAGATTGGCGACAAAGGTCTTGATGCTTTGCAGAAAGGCATTTACATCGTCAATGGAAAAAAGGTAACCGTAAAGTAATTGTTCAATGAAAAGAAAATTTGAGATGAAGACGAAATATATCCAGCCAGAAATAGAAATAAGTGTTATTGCTCTTGGAACATCTATCTTACAAGCGTCAGATCCTGTGACAATCCAGGATAATGGCGAAATTGACAATGGTGATGGACAGGATGCTGATATCAATACTATTCACCTCTGGGACGACAAAAACAACTATTAACGTCTCTAAAAGTCATCCGACTTGATGATGATAAAGCCAACAGCAATCACAACTTCTTATGGGGATGTGGTTGCTGTTGCTGTTAATCAAGACGATTTTACTTTGCTTGCAAATGAACAATAGGTATTTCATTACATTCCTTTTCCTGATGGTGGCATTTTCTTCCCTCGCAGCTGATGCTTTCGAGGTAGAGGGCGTATGGTATGAGCCAACGTCGGAATCAACGGTGATGGTGGTGGAAAAACCGTCATCGGGTACCGACGGCACGAGCATCATTTTCAGGAATTGTTACGAGGGAGATGTCATCATTGCCCAAATGGTTTCTTTTGAGGGCGTGGACTACGTCGTGACAGCCATCAAGGATGGTACGTTCAGACAGTCGGAAAAACTTACGGGGGTGACGTTCCCGGCCTCCTTGATAGATATGGGCACAATGCCATTTGCCGATTGTCCCAACCTGTCCTCTATCATTGTGCATCCTGAGAATCCCGCTTTTGCTGTTGTTGATGGCCTCTTGTATGATAAGCGCATGGAAACTCTTATCACCTGCCCGGGTGCAAGAGAGGCTGAGGTCAGCATACCTTCGTCTGTCACAACCATCTCACCCTCTGCTTTCCGTGGATGCCGACTGACGGAGATAGTCATTCCAAGAAATGTGAGCCAGTTGGGCCAATGTGCTTTTATGAGATGTGCGCAGCTCTCCAAAGTCAGCATGGCCGATGGTATCACGGCCATTCCCGACAGCGCGTTCTGTAACTGCACTTCACTCACGGATTTCTCCTTTCCTACGACGGTGAAGACGATAGGCGTCAATGCCTTTTATCATTGCGACAAACTCATCTCACTGCAGTTGCCGACGGCTCTCGAGTTGATTGGCGACAACGCTTTCGACTTGTGCTATGGACTCAAAACAGTATCATTTCCAGAAGGATTGGCGAGTATAGGAAAGTGGGCTTTCGACAATTGCAGCAGGATTTCCAGCCTTGTCATTCCTTCATCAGTCAACGATATCGCACCTACGGCTTTTAGTGGTTGCAGTGGACTGAAAAGTATTGTGGTGGCCGATGGCAACGCTTCGTATGAGAGTCTCGATGGTGTGCTGTTCGATAAGGGGCAAACCTCTTTGATATGCTATCCTGGTTCAAAGACTGGTGCATACACAGTACCATCATCGGTGAATACAATAGGGGAATATAGCTTTTACTATTCCACTCAACTGAAGAATATCACCATTCCTTCTTCGGTCACAACCATAGGTTCGAATGCGTTCCGTCTGTGCACGGTATTGAAAGGCATCACGCTGCCTTCTTCCGTCACCTCTTTGGGCGATAATCTTTTCCGGGCTTGCTCAGCCCTCCAGACTATCGTCTACTATGCCGATACTCCACCCGAAATCAGCTCCTCTACCTTCACGTCCACCAACTACAACGTGCCACTCCATGTCCTCAACAGGGCAACCGACAACTATAAGAACGCGCCCTATTGGAGCCAGTTCTCCACCATCCTGCCCATCGATGGCACGGTGGTGGATGGCATGCTGGGCGATGTCAACAACGACAGCTACATCAACATGTCTGATGTCACCATTATTATCAACTATATCCTTGGCAAGGAGGTAACCGATTTCAAATGGCAATTGGCCGACATGAATTTCGACGGATTCGTCAACATGAGCGATGTGACCAGTATCATCAATTTCATCTTGGGCAAGACGTCAGAAGTAACTGACAAATAATTTTTATGCAAGTTTTTTGTCCTAATTTGAACAACGATTCAATATTTTTCCTAAATTTGCCACTGGTGACAAACACTGACTCTGAGAGAGGAACTACGGAATAATCTGAGTTCTCTGAAAATTCTGATTATTCTGAATACTCTGAGTTCTCTGAGTTCTCTGAATACTCCGATTACTCTGAATACTCTGATTACTCTGAGTTCTCTGATTACTCTGATTGTTCCGATTACTCCGAGTCCTGTCCCCACAAAGCATAACCTCAGTTTAACTATAAAATCACTACAACTATGAGAATTGGTATTCCAAAAGAAATCAAGAACAATGAGAACCGAGTGGGTATGACCCCCGCCGGGGTGGCCGAACTCGTGCACCACGGACATCAGGTATTCGTGCAACATACTGCCGGAGAGGGTAGTGGATTCACTGACGACGACTATGTGAAGTCGGGTGCGGAAATCCTGCCCACCATCGAGGAGACCTACGCCGCGGCCGATATGATCGTGAAGGTGAAGGAACCTATCGAAGAGGAGTATCCGCTGGTGAAGAAAGGCCAGGTGGTGTTCACCTATTTCCATTTCGCTTGCGACAAACCGCTCACCGATGCCATGATTGCCAGCGGTGGCGTGTGCATTGCCTACGAGACCGTGCAGCTGCCCGACCGCTCTCTGCCGCTCCTCATCCCCATGAGCGAGGTGGCAGGACGTATGGCCACCATCAATGGCGCACACTACTTGCAGAAGACCAAAGGCGGAAAGGGAAAGCTCATCTGTGGCGTGCCAGGAGTGAGGCCTGCCAAGGTGGTGGTGCTCGGCGGTGGTGTCGTAGGCCAGGCTGCAGCCCGCGTGGCCGCTGGCATGGGTGCCCAGGTGGTCATCACCGATATCTCGCTCCCACTGCTCCGCCGACTGACGGCAGAAATGCCCGCCAATGTGGTGCCGCTCTATTCCAACCGCCATAACATCATCCGTGAACTGAAAGATGCCGACATTGTGGTGGGCGCCGTGCTCATCCCAGGCGACAAGGCTCCACGCCTCATCACCCGCGATATGCTCAAACTCATGCAACCAGGCACCGTACTCGTGGATGTGGCCATCGACCAGGGTGGATGCTTCGAAACCTCGAAACCCACTACCCACTCCGACCCCGTGTATACCGTCGATGGCATCGTGCACTATGCAGTGGCCAATATACCGGGAGCCGTGCCCAACACGTCAACCATCGCGCTTACCAACGCCACGCTGCGCTATGCACTGGCATTGGCCGATAAGGGGTGGAAGAAAGCATGCAAGGACGACCCCGCTCTCTACAAGGGACTCAATGTGGTTGAGGGAAAGGTCACCTATAAAGCCGTGGCCGACGTCTTCGACCTGCCGTTTGAGCCGGTTGTCCTTGACGACTGATAGCACATTGGTTGAGCGCACTGTAGATTGCTCTCCCCCGGGAACGGGGGAGCTGGGAGGGGATCAAAGCATGCTGCGTCCGCCAGCGGTGTAATGCATTGGCAGTGTCGAAATATTCATTTTGACATACACTCCTACTGACGACCGATTTGAATAAAAAGCGAACACAGGAATTCTCACTTATTCCCGTGTTCGCTTTATTCTAAATATCAGTTGTCCATGTCTCGCATTCGCCTCGTTGATGCAAGCGATTATTGGCGATTTTCTGAACTCCTAGAAGAAAGAGTATTTTCTGAACTCCTGAACTTCTGAACTCCTGAACTCCTTGATTAGAACACCACTTTCTTGCCATTGACAATATAGATGCCCTTGGGCAGGCCCTCGAGGGTACTGCCGTTTTTCCTCACCTTGACGCCAGAGATGGAGTAGACGTCAGACGTGGTAGTGGTGGGAAGTGACATCTCTGGCACTGCCACAGGGTCGAATACATCGTTCACCGTAAACGAATAGGCGTTGCCTAACCAGTCGAGTTTTTTCGATTGGTGGTCGGTGAAGGCTCTCATCGCCAATTTGTAGGTGTTACCCATCTGCAGACTCTCGAATCGGAACGACAGGTCGGCTGTCTGTTTCGGTCCGATGTTCAGGTTGCGTGTCTTGTCGTAGGCGATATTGTATTGCTTCCCATCCTCAAACAGATAGCAATAGATGGGCATGTAGTAACCATCGGAGTTGTTGTTGCGCACTTTCACCCTGAAAACGGCATCGGTATAGGTGTCAATCTCGTACGACACGATGCTCAGGTTGGTAGCAGAGGTGGGTGCTGCCTTAATCTCCACCTCCCAAGGCGAGAGGTCGTTGGAGCCGTCTTCCTTGATGTCGAGCCATATTTTCCATTTGCCTGTGGCATTAGGCAAGAAGAACAGCGAGGTCTGCTCCTCTCCGCCGGCCTCGACGGGCAGGCGCACCTGGTCCACAGCCTCTCCCTTGTTGTTGGTTCGCGAGGCGAATAGGTAGAAGAGGTCGTTGAACTCCTCACCGTCGTTGCGTATGGTGATTCGCAATTCCTGTGGCTGGTCAACAATCCTGTTGCTTACGCATTCCACGTCACTAATCACCAGTTGGGCACGGGGATGGTAGGTGATCGATGTCACCTGGCCTCCGCTGAATGTCACCTCGAAATATTTCTTGTAGTCACCAATCACATGATACCATCCGCAACCCGATAGTATGGCGTAGGGATAGAAACGGTAGGTGCCGTCGTCGAGCGACATGTTGTCGAGGTTCAGACTGACGACATAGATGTCGAAAGGCTCATAGGTGGTGGTAGTTTTGCGAATCTTGAAGGTGGTGCCTCCCACTTCGGTATTCTGATAGGCAAATCCATAGTCGAAATCGCCTGCCAGACCTGTGCGATTGCAGTATTCTGCACTCAGCGTATGCCCATCGCGGTAGAAGTCCTCAAGCGAGAGCGTGCGTTTCTCGTCAGTGGTGCTCGTGGGCTTCTGGATGCCTATCACGGCGCCTTGGTTGTTGGAGTAGCCGTTGTTCGAACTGCTGCTGCCGGTGCCACCGCCACGAGGGTTGAGTATCGACAGTTTGAAGAAACCATTGCAATATCCGTCCCAACCCCAGTTGATGTGGTAGAAACCGTTGCCGTCATAGCCGTCGCAGACGAAGGCATGCCCGCCTCCAGGGTTGGCACCGTGGTATATCACCGGACGCTTGTTCTTGAGCTCGTTGTAAATGAGATTGTCCCATCCCTCTGCCGAGTAGTCGGTGCGCCTGACATAACGGGTATTCACATCGTAGTCGAAATAATTGCGCAGGGCTTTGGTGAACTTGTCGGTATCGGCCGATGAGGCATCGGTACCGTAGTCCATCTCCATGGCCTGGCCACAGTAGCGCATGAGCTGGGCCACGGCCTTGCATTGTGCCGCTGTCTGTCCCTCGTCATAGCGGTCGAGCATGTCGTTCCATGAGAATTTGATTCTCGAGAGCGAGGAGAGCCAACCGATAGTCTCGTTGGGGGTGTAGCCTGGTATCACCTCGGTGTTCGACTTCGGCCATTCGTGATAGCGCATCACCTGGGCCAAGGCGGTGGCACCACAACCTGTGACACAGTATTTGCCATTGATAGTGGGGCAGAGTTGGTTGTAAGCCTCGCCGGTTTCGGTGTCGTCGCCTTGCCCCCAGGCGGTGGTGACCAGTTTGCCAATGGCATCGTGGGTTCCCACATGCATG
>ONSV01000041.1 GCA_900320585.1 uncultured Prevotellaceae bacterium
CACCTGCCCTACGCGCCCGCCGACATGCGCAGCATCTGCACGGGACTTCAGATACTCAACAACCGCATCGACGATGCCGCCAACGAAGACTGGGGATGCCTGGGCATCGGGGCCGGATTCGTGCGCGACATCCGCATCGAGCACAACGAGATCTCCAACGTGTCGTATACCGGCATCAGCATGGGATGGGGATGGAACCAGCAGACCTGCGCCATGGCCAACAACGTGGTGCGTGGCAACTACATCCACCACTATGCCCGCCACATGTACGACACCGCCGGCATCTACACCCTTGGCTCACAGCCCCACACCTTCATTGAGGAGAACGTGGTGAGCGACATCTACACGCCCGGCTACGTGCACGACCCCGAGCACTGGTTCTACCTCTACACCGACGAGGGCTCCTCGTATATCACCGTACGTAACAACTGGACCCCCGCGGAGAAATACCTGAAGAATGCCAACGGTCCGGGCAACACCTGGGAGAACAATGGTCCGCAGGTGGCCGACAGCATCAAGCAAGCCGCCGGAATACGCAAACCGACAAAACCGTAAGTCACGGAAAACCAACCCATACAAAACCACAAGGAAAAATGGAGAAGAAAAAAGGAAGTCTGAAGAGCACCATTGCCGTCTCGCTCACCAACTATCTCGATGCCGGCGCCATCGTGGCCGGTGCCAGCGGCCTCACGCTATGGAAGGAATACCTCGGCCTGACCGAGGGGCACTTGGGATGGCTCAACGCCATCAGCGCCAACTGTTTAGGAGCCGCCATCGGTGCCATCATCGGCGGATTTCTCGCCGACAAGTTCGGCCGCAAGGCCATCTACACCTACAATATGCTCGTCTACATGCTGGGAGTGGCCCTCATCATGTTCTCGTTCAACTTCCCCATGCTGCTGTTGGGCTTCCTCATCACCGGCATCTCGGTAGGCGTGGGAGTTCCCGCCTCGTGGACCTATATCTCGGAGAGTTCGGAAGTGGGCAACCGCGGCCGCAACATCGGCATCTCGCAGATGGCATGGGGCATAGGCCCCACCATCATCCTCATCCTGGGCACCCTTCTGGCCCCACCCACAGGCGGGGCAGGCAGCGAGGGCATGCTCTTCGGTCTGGTGCAGGGAGTGGCCTCGCTCTTCGGCGTGGAGGGCAGCGGTGCGTCGCTCAACGTGTTCAGCAGCCGCATCGTTTTTGCCTCGCTCTTCATCGTGGCCTTCATCGCCTGGCAACTGCAGCGCCGCCTCGACGAGTCGAAAGCCTGGGAAGACCTCAAGTCGGGCGACCAGGGCAAGAGCCAGGGCACCTTTGCCTCGTTTGGCTCGCTCTTCACCAACCGCATCAACATCCGCACGATGCTCTTCCTCGCCGGCATGTATCTCACCTGGAACCTGGTGAGTTCGGTGATGGGCTTCTTCCAACAGCATATCTATGAGACCGCTGGCGGCCTTTCGAACGAGTATGCCAACATGCTCAGCGTGGGCCAGTGGCTCATCATCATCGCCACCACCTTTGTCTTCTCGATGATTGTGGACAAGGTGAACCAGCGCTGGCTCTACTTCATCGGCGTCAGCTTTGCCGTGCTGGCCTGGCTGCTCATCATCACCGTGGGCATCAACAGCATTGCCGGCCTGCTCATCTTCACCCTGTTGTGGGGTCTGCAGGGCGGTATCTCCGTCCAGTCGTTCTATGCCCTCTGGGCCTCGGAGTTGTTCCCCGCCCGCTACCGTGCCGCCGCCCAGGGCGTGATGTTCTTCGTGGTGCGCGGTCTGTCGGCCGCCTGGGGACTGGGCTTCGTCTACATCTACGGCGAGCAGGGCGAGGGATTCTCCGTTGCCGCCTACGTGATGCTTGCCCTGCTGCTCATCTCGCTCATCATCGGCACCGTGGGTGCTCCCAACACCCGTGGCAAGACCCTTGACGAGATCAGCAAGGAGCGTGGATTCTCTAAAATGTAAACCAACAACAATGAAGGACTATATGGACAAACGACAACCCCTTTGCGGAATCATCCCTCCGCTGGTCACCCCTCTTTCCGACAACGAGACCCTCGACACCGACAGTCTGGAGCGGCTCATCGAGCACCTCATCGCTGGTGGCGTGCACGGCCTTTTCATCCTCGGCACCACTGGCGAGGAACAAAGTCTGAGTTACAAGCTGCGCAAGGAGATGATACAGCAGGCGGCACGCATCAACAACGGCAGGCTGCCACTGCTCGTCTGCGTGACCGACACCTCGATTGTGGAGAGCATCCGCCTGGCCCATGTGGCCGCCGACAGCGGTGCCGACGCGGTGGTCTCCGCCCCACCCTACTATTTCGCCCCCGGTCAGCCCGAACTGGCACAGTTCTATGAGGAGCTGGTTCCCCAGCTGCCCCTGCCCGTCTATCTCTACAACATGCCCTCGCACGTGAAGGTGAGCTTTGCCCCCGACACCGTGCGCCGCATAGCCCAGAATCCCCGTGTGTTAGGATTCAAGGACTCCTCTGCCAATACCGTCTACTTCCAGTCGGTGCTCTACAAGATGCGTGAGCGTCCCGACTTCTCGATGCTCGTAGGTCCCGAGGAGATTACGGGCGAGTGCGTGTTGCTGGGAGCCCATGGCGGCATCAACGGCGGAGCCAACATGTTCCCCGAGTTGTATGTGGCCATGTACGACGCCGCTAAGGCAGGCGACCTGCAGCGCGTGCTCCATCTGCAGCAGCTGATCATGCAGATCTCGACCACCATCTACACGGTGGGGCAGCACGACTCAAGCTACCTGAAAGGCCTGAAATGCGCCCTCTCGCTGCTGGGCATCATCAACGACGACTTCGTGGCCTCGCCCTTCTACAAGTTCAACGCCCCTGAGCGCGAGAAGATACGCCAGGCGCTGGCCGCCCTCCCCCTGAGCAACGGAAAGCTGGAGTTATGAACACCATCGACCTGATCATCTTCCTCGTCTTCACGCTCGGCGTGGTGGTCTTCGGTTGCAGTTTTTACAAGAAAGGCAACACGTCGGCTGAATTCACCGAGGCCGGCCGCTCGCTGCCAGGATGGGTGGTGGGCATGAGCATCTTTGCCACCTACGTGTCGAGCATCAGCTACATCGGCTATCCCGGCAAGGCCTTCGCCTCCGACTGGAACGCCTTTGTCTTCTCGCTCTCCATCCCGATAGCGAGTTATTTCGCCGCCCGCTATTTCGTGCCGTTCTACCGTCATGGCGGCAGCGTGTCGGCCTACACCTTCCTCGAGGAGAAATTCGGACGATGGGCCCGCCTGTATGCCTCGGCCTGTTACCTGCTCACGCAGATAGCCCGTATGGGCAGCATCCTCTACCTGCTGGCCGTGCCCATGCACATCCTGATGGGGTGGAACATGCACGTGGTGATTATCGCCACCTCGATAGGCATCATCATCTACTCGGTGCTGGGAGGCCTGAAGGCCGTGATCTGGGCCGACGCCATCCAGGGCATCATCCTCATCGGCGGCGCGCTGCTCTGCCTGGGCATCCTCTGCTTCTCGATGCCCGAAGGTCCTGCCCAGGTGTTCGACCTGGCCATCCACTCGCCCCAGGGCAACAAATTCTCATTGGGCGAGTTCACCGGCGACCTCACCAGTTCCACCTTCTGGGTATGCCTCATCTACGGCATCTTCATCAACCTGCAGAACTACGGTATCGACCAGAACTACGTGCAGCGCTACCATGCTGCGAAGACCGACCGCGACGCCCGTTTCTCCGCCCTCTTCGGCGGCTACCTCTTCATCCCCGTCTCGGCCCTGTTCTTCCTCATCGGGTCGGCCCTCTACAGCTACTACACCGCCCATCCCCACCTGTTGCCCGCCGACATCGCCGCCAAGCCCGACTACGTGTTCCCGTTCTTCATCGTCAACGGTCTGCCCGTAGGGCTCCGCGGACTGCTCATCGCCTCCATCTTCGCGGCGGGCATGAGCACCGTGTCGACCAGCGTCACCTCGGCCGCCACCATCATCCTCACCGACTACTACAAGCCGTTGGTGAGGAACGCATCGGAGCGCCGTCAGGTCTACGTCTTGCGCCTTTCGAGCGTGCTGGTGGGCATCATCGGCATCTTCGTGGCCATCGCCATGCTCAGCGTGGAGAGCATCATCGACGCATGGTGGAAACTGTCGTCCATCTTCTCGGGCGGCATGCTCGGACTGTTCCTGCTCGGCATCATGCCCCGGCGCATCCACCGATGGGCGGCCTTGGCAGGGTGCGTGGCCGGCATTGCCGTCATCGCATGGATATCGCTTGCCGGCCTTTACGACCTGCCCGGCATCCACCTGCACGAATACCTCGCCATCGTGCTGGGCACCACCACCATCTTCGTCGTGGGCTTCCTGGTCACCCTATTGGTGAAACGCCACTAAACGCAACAAAAAACGACAGCGCCTCATGGACAAGCAACAAGCCACATGGATATGGTATCCCGGCGACTTTGAGATATGGCTGGGAAACCGTTTCAACAACCGCCGCACCGAGCGTGGGGCGATGTTTCCCCCATTCTGGAAGCAAGATGCCCACTGGCCTACGGTGGAGTTCTCGAAGACCGTCCGCCTGACGCACACCGAGAAGGTGAGCATCATAGCCGAAGGACAGTTCAGCCTGAAGATTGACGGCTACCTGCAATTTGGCATGCCCGACACCTTCCTTATCCCCCGTGGAGAGCACCATGTGAACATCAAGGTATACAACCCTGCCACCCCACCCGCCCTCTACATCGACGGCGAGACCATCAAGTCGGATGGTAGTTGGCTCGCCACCTATGAAGACAAAATTTGGATTGACGAGAACGGCGAGGCCCATGGCTCCGGCCAATACGTGCCTTCGGGCTATTGGAATTTCGACGACCCGGAGAAAGGTCCCTCCACCTTTGCCCTGCCGCGCAGGGAGCAAGAGGCCGTGAGCCTCACGCCTATGGGCCGAGGGTTGCTTGCCGACTTCGGCAAGGAGACTATGGGCTACCTCACCATCAAAGGCATCGAGGGAGAAGGCCAACTCAACATCTTCTATGGCGAGAGCCGTGAGGAGGCCTTGGACAAAGGTTTCTGCGAGACCCTCGACCAGCTCAGCATCCTGCCCGACGCCATCATCGACAATGCCACCAACACCGCCACCGACCGTACATCCCGCTACACGCTGCCCATGAGCAAGGCATTCAGGTACGTCTACCTCGAGGCGACGGGCAACGTGACACTCAGCGCCCTCTCCGTAGAATACGAATATGCGCCCTTTGACGAGGCCCACAGCGGCCATTTCCGTTGCAGCGACGAGGCGCTGAACCACATCTGGGATGTGGCCGCCTATACGATGGACCTCACCACCCGTGAGTTCTTCGTCGACGGCATCAAGCGCGACCGATGGACCTGGAGCGGCGATGCCATACAGAGTTATCTGATGAACTACTACCTGCGCTTCGATACTGGCTGCGTGCGCCGCACCATCCGGCAGTTGCGCGGGAAAGACCCCGTGACCGCCCATGTGAACACCATCATGGACTACACGTTCTACTGGTTCAAGTCCATCCTCGACTTCTACCTCTACACCGGCGACCTTGCCTTTGTCAGTGAGATGTGGCCTCGGATGGTGACACTGATGGATTATGTATTGAACCGCACCAATGCCGACGGCATGGCAGAGGGGCAACCCGACGACTGGATTTTCGTCGACTGGGTGGACTTCCCCATGCACAAGCGGGGCACACTCTGTTTTGAGCAGTTGCTCTTCTGCAAAGCCCTTGAGACCATGCACACCTGTGCCACCCTTTTGGGTATCGACAGTCAATATGGCGAAAGGGCTTCTGCCTTGTTGTCAAAAGTGAAATCCACCTTCTGGAGCGAGGAGCACCAAGCCTTCCTCCACGCCATCGAGGAAGGAGAGCTCAACAAGATGGTGACGAAGTTCCCCAACATGTTTGCCATCCTCTATGGCTATGCCGATGACCGGGAGCGAGAAGCCATACTGAGACATGTGCTGCTCAACAAACAGATAGAGGCCATCACCACTCCCTACATGCGTTTTTATGAGTTGGAAGCCCTTTGCATGATGGGCAGGCAGGCAGAAGTCCTGCCCGAAATAAAAGCCTACTGGGGCGGTATGCTGAATGAGGGCGCCACAACGTTTTGGGAAAAATACGACCCCTCTGAGCACGGCACACAGCATCTTGCCATGTATGGCCGTCCCTATGGCAAGAGCCTCTGCCATGCCTGGGGAGCCAGTCCCATTTACATTCTCGGCAGATATTTCCTCGGTGTGTCACCCACCAAGGCAGGCTATGAGGAATATGAGGTGCGTCCGAATCTCGGTGGACTGGAATGGATGGAAGGCACGGTCCCCACTCCCTTTGGCAAGATTGAAGTCTCCGTCCACCCTGGTTCTGTGACTGTACACAGCGACGGTGGCAGCGGCACGCTCATCCTCGGCGACCGCCGCATACACATCCCTGTTGGCGAAATGATACATGTCCAGAACCTATGAGCATCCTGCCAGGCAAACAAAATCAAGGGGGCAGATGGTGATTGATTTCCCGTCAATCAAGATCTGCCCCCTTGATGGCTGATAAAAGTGCTCAGAAACTGAACTTGCGTCCGTTCCACTTCAGCGTCTTCGTCCTCTTCTTCTTGTTATCTTTCCACTCTGTGTAAATGATGTCTTTGCCGCTTCGGGGCAGATCGTAGCAGACCCAGGCACCGTCTTCCGTGCCAAACATCACCTCAAAGCCCGGGGCCTCACAAGAGGTCATTTTCTTCGTGGCATTGTTGTAGCGGTAGAAAGTGAGACCATCGAATTGGCCGGGGGAATAGATGCCATCCGTGTAGCATTTCACATTGTAGGCAAATAGTTTGTGCTTCTGGTCGGCCTCGTTCCAATAGCACATCTCAACTCTCAACAATTCTTTATCATCTCTGGACTCATAGACCGCGTAACCGTTTTTTTGGTCGACGGTGATTTTATCGCCCTCATCCAGCGGTAGACCTTTGCGATATTGTGTCCAAGCCTGCTTGGCTGCATTTGTCGATTCATTGAGAACATCATCTTCTTCGTTCCATACATAATTGGAAAGTAAAGCCCAAGCGAAGTCGCTGATGGTGGGTTTTGCTCCTTGATAGTTGACTCGAATGGTTTCCTGTGCCGCCAGCATCATGGTGGAGCACAGCAAGGCGATAGCCAGAGATAATCTTTTCATATTGTATAAGGTTTAGATTTTTACTGTGCTGCAAATATACTATTTTTTGGATATCCGCAAACACATTTGATACTCTTTTTTAAATCATCTTTTTATGCTTTATTCTTTGAAAATCCCATTTTAAAATGTATCTTTGTACATTCATTGTGCGATGTGCAGAAAACCACACATTGTCCAAGCCATAAGCCTAAAAACGAACTACTAAAAATGAGAAACAGATCAATCAACCGTTCCAAGTGGACATTCCTTACCATGCTTCTGATGCTATTGGTCACCTCGCCCATGGCAGGAAAGGTAAAAGTGAAAGACAACACACCTCAGACCACCTATGCGGCCTCTCTTTTAGGCGCATTTGACCCCCACTTTTCGCTTACTATCTCAGTGAGCGGGAAAGGCGAGGCCGAAGGTTTCACCATCAGTAGGAAAGGAAAGAAGATATCCATCGTCGGCAATGATGGCAGCGGGGCCATTTATGGTGCCAACAAGTTGCTGGAATGCTATGAGGCCGACCCTACCTTAGCCTCACTCACCACCCTCACCGAAGTGCCTGAGATGAAGTTGCGCGGTGCCTGCGTAGGACTCCAGAAAACCGTCTACCTGCCAGGTCACCGCGTGTACGAATACCCCTACACCCCTGAGAACTTCCCCTGGTTCTACGACAAGGACCTCTGGTTGAGATACCTCGACATGCTGGCCTCGAACAACATGAACACGGTGTATCTGTGGAACGGGCACCCCTTCGCCTCGCTGGTGAAACTAGACGACTATCCCTTCGCCCCTGAGGTGGATGATGCGACGATGCTCCAGAACCAGGAGATGTTCTCGTTTCTCACCACCGAGGCCGAGCGCAGGGGCATCCGCGTGATACAGATGTTCTACAACATCATCGTATCGAAGCCCTTCGCCGACCATTACGGCATCAAGACCCAGGACCGCAACCGTCCCATCACTCCGCTGATAGCCGACTACACCCGCAAGAGCATCTCCGCCTTCGTGCAGAAATACCCCAATGTGGGATTCCTGGTATGTCTGGGCGAGGCCATGTCGGGTATCGACACCGACATCAAGTGGATGACCGAGACCGTTATCCCTGGCATCAAGGATGGTCTGGCCGCCTCGGGTCGCACCGACACGCCCCCCATCATCCTCCGCAACCACGACACCGACGGTCCGGCCGTATTGAAGGCGTCGCTCCCGCTCTACCCCAATATCTACACGATGAACAAGTATACCGGTGAGAGCCTCACCACCTACGAGCCCGGAGGACCGTGGGGAGAGACCCACCGCCAGTTGGCCGCGGCGGCCCCCATCCACATCGACAACGTGCATATCCTTGCCAACCTTGAGCCATGGCGCTGGTCGTCACCCGCCTTCACCCAGAAAGCCGTGGACGCCATGCATCGTGTACACCACAGCAAAGGACTCCACCTCTACCCCCAAGCCAGCTACTGGGACTGGCCCTACACCGCCGACAAACTCTCTGACGGGCAGCGCCTGTTGCAGATCGACCGCGACTGGATGTGGTACAAAGCCTGGGGTCGCTACGCATGGAACTGCCATCGCGGCGACGACAAGACATTCTGGATCCGTCGGCTGAGCGACTACTACGGCATCGACACGACTGCGGCAGGCCATCTTTTGAAAGCCTATGACGAGGTGGGCGAGATAGCCCCCAAACTGCTGCGTCGTTTCGGCATCACCGAAGGCAACCGCCAGACGCTGCTCCTCGGCATGAGGATGACACAATTGGTCAATCCCTACAAGTTCACTATCTACCCCGGTTTCTACGAGAGTTGCGGACCACAGGGCGAGAAGCTGATTGAGTATGTGGAGAAAGAATGGAAAGGCGAGAAGCATGTGGGCGAACTACCCCTTGACATCATCGAACAATGCGTCGGCCACGGCATGAGGGCGTCGGAGGAGCTCATCAACGGTCTTGAAAATGTAAAGGCTACCAAGCATCAGGATGAACTGAAGAGGGTTTTCAACGACATGGCTTGCTATACCACCTTTGCCCATGCATTTCAGCAAAAAGTGCTCGCTGCCCAACAGGTGCTCAACTACAAATGGACCAAGGACACGAAGTATCTTGATGCTGCCGTGCCGCTGCTTGAAAAGAGTCTGGACGCCTGGAAGATGCTGTGCACACTGACCGAGGACACCTATCTTTACGCCAACTCCATGCAGACCTCGCAGCGCCGCGTTCCTATAGGTGGCGACAAAGGCAACTATAAGACCTGGACCGACATGCTGCCCATCTACGAGGAAGAGTTGGAGAACCTGAAAGCCAACATCGCGAAGCTGCACGCTCCCCAGCCTGCCTCAGCCACCCATATCCTCCCTGCACGTGCCGCCAATGTGCAACTCATCTACGCGGGCAGTCCCATTCGGTCTGAAGGAAAATCAGCAGAAGTGGCATGCGTGCCGCTCACCAACAACGCCCTGCTCTTTGAGGGGCGCACGGAACGCATCGACACCGTCGCCCCCGAACTGCAAGCGATGCAGGCTCTGGTGCTCAACCGCGACACCACGCGCATCCAAGGCACAACGGTAGAGTTCAGCTGCAAAGAACCCGTGAAAATGCTCGTAGGCTTCTTCGTCGATGACGACTCGAAATGGGCCCGCCCGCCGAAACTCGAGACCGACGCCACCGGCAACGAATACGGCCAGGCCGAACCCGTGTTGAGCAATGCCGTCAACATGACGGGCATGCCCACCGTCAACATCCACGCCTATCATTTCGGCGCCGGGCATCACGTCATCAACCTGCCCAAGGGCATCATCATGGTGGCCGGTTTCACCACCGATGATATCAAGCCCCGCGATGCCAGCCTCCAAGGTGCCGGCGACGAGATAGACTGGCTCTTCATGAAATAACCCAGAACCCCACGACATACCCGCTCCAATATGAAAAAATCCCTGTTGCTCTCCCTGCTCCTTGCCTGCTTCGCCACCGTACAATCGCAAACGGTGCCCCAAGAGCGGATGCAGCAAATCTACGATGCCTCGCGCACGCCCTACAAATATGGCATGGTGATGGCACCACAGTCGAATTTTAGGAAATACGACTGTCCGATGGTATACCGCGAGAACGGGAAGTGGTATATGACCTTCGTGTGCTACGACGGCAAAGACGGCACCGACGGCCGTGGCTATGAGACCTGGATGGCCGAGAGCGACGACCTGCTCCACTGGACCATTCTGGAACGCGTGCTCGCACTGCCACCGACGAAACAAGGCAATGAGCCAGGCTCATGGGACCAGAACCAGGACTACGAGTGGGGCGGCAGCTACGAGATGCAATCCTTTAAAAAGCAGCACTGGATGACCTATATCGGTGGTCACGGCACGGGCTATGAGGCCGTGAACGCACCGCTGAGCATCGGCATGGCCTCGACGTCAGGCGACATCGCCACAGCCCACCAATGGAAGACCTACGACCATGCGCTGATGAGTTTCGACGACAAGGATGCCCAATGGTGGGAACAACTGACCCAATACAAGAGCACCATCTACTGGATCAAGGACAAGCGCCAGCGCATCAAAGGAGAAGAGAAATATCCCTTCGTGATGTTCTATAATGCCGGTGGCAAGGACGCCACCCATCCTAAGGGCGAGCGCATCGGCATCGCCCTGTCGAAAGACCTCAAGCATTGGAAGCGCTACCCTGGCAATCCCGTCTTTGCCCACGACACCGATGGCACCATCACCGGCGATGCCCAACTCGTGCGCATGGGTGACGTGTGGGTGATGTACTATTTCTCGGCCTACAACCCCACCCGTGAATATAACGCCTACAACACGTTCGCCGCCAGCTACGACCTGGTGCACTGGACCGACTGGACCGGTGACGACCTGATTATCCCCTCGAAGCCCTACGACGAGACGTTCGCCCACAAGAGTTGCGTGGTGAAGCACGACGGCATCGTGTATCATTTCTACTGTGCCGTCAACGAAGCCGGCCAAAGAGGCATCGCCTTGGCCACGAGCCGGCATCTGGGCCAGAGCGAGGTGCATTTCCCCGCACCCGAGCCCACAGGGCACCGCGTTCTGCTGCCGTTGAATGACGACTGGCAAATCACGCACAACGGCAAGGAACTGCACGCCGACATCCCCATCAACCTCGACGACTACTACGGTGCCGTGCAGAAAGAGCATGGCAACCTGCATGGAGAGGCCCTCTTCCGCAAGACCTTCAAAGCCCCCGCCCTCACCGGCAAGCAATACTTCCTCCGTTTCGAAGGCGTGGGCACCTACGCCGACATCACACTCAACGGCCAGCATCTCGGGAGATACGACATTGGCCGCACCACAGAGACCATCGATGTCACGCCACACATCCACATCGGCGAGTCGAACACGCTGGAAGTCAAGGTCAGCCATCCTTCCGGCATTACCGACATGCCATGGGTCTGCGGTGGGTGCAGCAGCGAATGGGGATTCAGCGAGGGCAGCCAACCCTTCGGCATCTTCCGTCCCGTCACCCTTGAGGTCACCGACCCCGTGCGCATAGAACCCTTCGGGGTGCATGTATGGAACAATGCCTCATGCGACTCGCTGTTCATTAAGACTGAAGTGAAGAACTATGGTCAGGAGACCATGGAAATCGAATTCATCAACAAACTCTGTGAGAAGAGCGGCAAGCAAGTCGTGCGCCTCACCGAGAGCCTCACTCTTGCACCTGGAGAAAGCCGCACGATACGCCAACAGACAGCCCTTGTTCAACCTAAGTTGTGGAGTCCGGCCAAGCCCTATCTCTACAATGTCAACACCCTGATCAAGCGCAACGGCAAAGCCACGGAGAGCACCAACACACCCTATGGCATCTGCTCCACCTCCTGGCCTAAGACCCGGAAAGACGGCGACCAGCGTTTCTGGCTCAACGGCACCCCCGTCTTCATCAACGGCACCTGTGAGTATGAGCACCTTTTCGGCCAAAGCCATGCCTTCGGCCACGAGCAGATCGAGGCCCGCGTCAAGTTGGTGAAAGACCTCGGTTTCAATGCCTTCCGTGATGCCCATCAGCCCCACAACCTGCATTATCAAGAACTCCTCGACAAGGAGGGCATACTCTGGTGGCCCCAATTCTCAGCCCATATCTGGTATGACACGCCCGAGTTTCGAGAGAGTTTCAAGCGCCACCTGCGGCAATGGGTGAAAGAACGCCGCAACTCCCCATCCATCATCCTCTGGGGACTGCAGAACGAGAGCACCCTGCCCCGCGACTTCGCCGAGGAATGCTGTCAGATTATCCGCGAGATGGATCCCCGCTGCGGTTCACAGCGCCTCATCACCACCTGCAACGGCGGTGAGGGTGCCGACTGGAACGTAGTGCAGAACTGGAGCGGCACATACGGCGGCGATATCGACAAATACGGCGAGGAACTGAAAACACCCGAACAGTTGCTTAATGGAGAATACGGTGCATGGCGTACCCTCGGCAACCACACTGGGGAGGGCTATACCGAGGAGAAATTCTGCCAACTCCTCGGGAAAAAAATACACTTGTCCGAGCAAGTAGCCGACAGCGTGTGCGGACAGTTCCACTGGTTGCTGTTGTCGCACGACAACCCCGGTAGGCGACAACCCGACGAGGCACTACGCCGCATCGACAAGGTTGGCCCCTTCAACTACAAAGGACTACTCACCATCTGGGAGCAGCCCACCGATGCATTCTACCTGTATCAGCAGCACTACAACCCCCAGCCCATCACCCCGATGACCAGCATCGTCGATGAGAACCTGCTTCAGCCCGCCGAGGGCTACGCCTATCTCTACCGCATCAACTGCGGCGGCGACCTCTACACCGACTCCTTCGGCAAAAATTGGATGCAGGACGACCAGCAGTGGTCGCACTCCTGGGGAGAGCGGTTCGAGGGCGTTTCACCCTATCAGGCATCGCAGACCCGCAACGACTCCATCTCATCGCCCCTTTTCCAGACCTCGCGTTTCGGCCGTCACGAGCTGAGTTACCACTTCCCCGCCCCCGCCGGCAAATACCGTGTGGAGCTCTACTTCATCGAGCCCTGGTTCCGCCAGGCCGATGCAGAGGGACTGCGCATCTTCGACGTGGCGGTGAACGACAGCACCGTGATCAACGACCTCGACATCTGGGCGCAGGCCCACTACGGGCGGCCCTACAAGCGCGTGGTGGAAGTGGAGAACCACGGTGAGGAGATCAGCGTCAGTTTTCCAGAGGTGAAAGTGGGGCAAGCCATGATCTCGGCCATCGCCATCGCCTCGGCCGAGACGGATATGGTGCCCGACTTCCCCCTATCGGTCACGACCCAATGGGCCGACTTCGACCGCGACATCCTCGTGAAGACCCCCGACTCACTCCTTCCACCCACATCACGAACCGCTATGGAAATCGAAGGCAAGAAAGTGAAGAACCGCATGGAATGGGACTTCAGCGTCGGCGTGGCCAAGGTGTATGCCCTCAGGTGGAAGTACTACAACCCGGAAAAAGCCCGGCAGCTGCACGTCAGGATTACCGATGCGAAAGGCACGGTTTACAAGGACGATGACATCACATTCCTCCAGACCCAACAGAAAGTCACGAAGCGCAAGACCACCAGCATCACTACCGGCACCCAAGTGAATGCCGGCCAATACCATGTGGAGCTC
This sequence comes from uncultured Prevotellaceae bacterium, assembly GCA_900320585.1. Classification (GTDB taxonomy): domain Bacteria; phylum Bacteroidota; class Bacteroidia; order Bacteroidales; family Bacteroidaceae; genus Prevotella. Next base: position 13,811 of record ONSV01000041.1, read on the forward strand.
TGTGGCGAGGGCATCGCCGACATGCTCTTCGACCCGTTGACGGTGGAGTGAGCCGAGTTCAGAAGTTCAGAAGTTCAGGAGTTCAGGAGTTCAGACATTACCACTGCAAACATTCATTGAGCATAATGAGGTGAATTCGGACAATTGTCTGGACTTCTGAACTACAAAAAGTTGAGCGAATGCGAAACTTCAAACATTTATAATACGAAATCTCCCTATAACAATTTGCTATAGGGAGATTTCGTTTTCGTATATACCTCTTACTATCGCTTCAAGAGATTCATCTTTGCTTGTGGTTTCATCACGTCGTTGGCCTTTTGTGTCTGCGCCTTGACATCCGCACTGAGCGTGGCCTTGATATCCTGCGAGGAGACACCCACGAGGAACTGGTATGCGCCCTCAGCCACAACCCATGCTGAGGCACTCTCGTCGAACGAGGCGAGGTCGGCGGTCTTCACCTGAAGCGTGAGGGTCTGGCTCTCACCGGGTTTCAATAGTCGGGTCTTGGCATAGGCCTTCAGTTCCTTGGCAGGCTTGTTGGCAGCCTTGTTGTCGGGAGCAGAGACATAGAGCTGCACCACCTCCTTGCCATCAAACTTACCTGTGTTCTTCACCACTACGCTCACCTCAAAGCCATCGCCCTTGGGAGCGACCTTCGCGTCGCTCAGGTCGAACGTGGTGTAGCTCAGTCCATATCCGAAGGGATAGCTCACGGGGACGTCGAAAGAGTCGAAATAGCGGTATCCCACATAGATGTCCTCCTCATAGTCGGTGAAGTCGACATTCCTCACATCGCCTTTCTGTCCCTGCTTCATCATGTCGATACGGGGATCCTCGTCGATTGGGAAGTTCTTCGACGAGTAGGCATCGGTGAAGAGCACCGGCCAGGTCATGGTGAATTTTCCCGATGGCGACTGCTTGCCGCTGAGCACGTCGACCACGCTGTTGCCGCCCTCCTGGCCAGCCTGCCAAGCGCAGAGGATGGCATCGGGGAGATTTTTCCATGAGGCGGTCTCTATCACGCCGCCGATGTTCAGCAACACCACCACCTGCTTGCCAGCCTTGTGGTAAACCTCGCATACCTGCTCGAGGAGCGAGCGCTCAGAGGCGCTGAGATTGAAGTCGGCCACCTTGCGGTCGAGGAACTCGCCAGAGAGACGGCCGAGGGTAACCACTGCCACATCGGCATCAGCAGCCTGTGCTGCCAGCTCGTCGGCAGAGAACTGCCGCTCTGCGGGCAGGGGCTGTGGCAGGAAACGCATCAGCTGAGCAGCATTGGGGTCTTTTTTGGCAGCCTCCTCCATAGCAGCCTCGGCCTTGGCCTTACAATCGGCGAGGTAGGTCTCGTAACTTTTCTTCAGTTCTTCGGAAACGGTAAAGCCACCGTTCTTCATACCATCGAGCAGCGAGACGACATAGGCATGGTTCACATTGCCCGACCCTGTGCCGCCGGCGATGAAGTCGTAGGAGGTATTGCCGTAGAGGGCCACCTTCTTCACACCCTCGCCGAAAGGCAAGGCATTCTCATTCTTCATCAGCACCATGCCTTCGACAGCCGACTGGCGTGTCACCTGGGCATGGGCCTTCAGGTCGGGCTTGTTGGAATACTTGTAACCCTGATAGCGCGGGCTCTTCTCCACGAGTTTGAGGATTCGCTGCACGTTGCGGTCAAGGTCGGCCTCGGCCAATTTGCCACTCTTCACGCCGGCCACGATGGAGTCGAACTGCTCGGCCTTACCAGGCTGGAGCATGTCGTTGCCGGCCCACATCTGCAGGGCACCGTCCTTTCCGCCAAACCAGTCGGTCATCACCGTGCCCTCATATCCCCACTCATCGCGGAGGATGGTTTCGACGAGGTCCTTGCTCTCAGAGGTGTAGATGCCGTTGATATAGTTATACGAAGTCATCACCGTCCAGGGCTTGCTCTCCTTGATGGCAATCTCGAACCCCTTGAGATAAATCTCGCGGAGGGCACGTTGCGAGATATGCGCATCGTTGTTCATGCGGTTGGTCTCCTGGTTGTTGGCAGCGAAGTGCTTGATACTCGTGCCGACGTCGTTCTTCTGCACGCCACGGATATAGGCAGCAGCCGTTTTACCTGCCACCACTGGGTCTTCGGAGTAGTATTCGAAGTTGCGTCCGCAGAGGGGATTGCGCATGATGTTCAAAGCCGGAGCCAACAACACGTCGGCACCATATTCCTTCACCTCCTCACCGATGGCAGTGCCCACCTCCTCGACGAGTTGGGTGTTCCATGTCGAGGCAAGCAACGTGCCGATGGGGAAATGGGTGCAATAGTAAGTAGCGGTGTCGCCTTCACGGGTGGCATCGATACGAAGTCCGGCAGGTCCGTCGGCAAGCACGATGGCGGGGATGCCGAGTGAATCGAGGGGATAGGTGGTGCCGGCGGCACCCGGCACGATGTTGCGTGTGGCTCCGATGACGGCATCATCGCCGCTGAAGCCTACCATACCTGTGCCGATGACGAAATGTGCTTTGTCTTCAAGTGATAGTTTTGCCATTGTCTCTTCTTGGTTGATGGTGTTCTGTAGTCCCTTTTCCGAGGTACAGCCTCCGGCGATGAGGACCACGGCGAAGGCAGAGATAAGATACTTTTTCATGGTGTGGTTATTATTTTTTATAAATTATTTGAACAGCAGTGGAACGAATTCGGAGAGATAGATGCGCCAGTTGCGCCAGATATGACCACCCTCGGTCTCCAGATAGGTGTACTTGTGGTGCTTGGCGTCGAGTTTGGCACGCAAGTCATTGTTGCTCTGGATGAGGAAGTCGGTCTTGCCGATGCCTATCCAAAAGAGTTTCGGTTTCTTGCTGAACAACTTGTCAATCTTGGCGTCGCGGTCGGCATAGACACTCTGTATGCCACCTTGCTGTTGTCGGTCGACAGCAGCGGAGAAGAGGCCGATATAGTCGAAGGTATCGGGGTTGTTGATACTGATGAACAGGCTGTGGAAACCACCCATCGACAGACCTGCGATGGCACGGTGGGCCTTGTCGGCCTTCACCCGATAGGCCTTCTCGATGAAACGGATGACATCGGGGAATGCGGTCTCGAAATTTCCATCCATCGTCTTGGGCAGCATCATCGTGGGCACGACGAATCCCTCTGAGGTCTCGCCAGGACATGCCTCCTGCGAGATGTTGCCGTTAGTCATCACCACAATCATTGGCTCGGCCTTGCCTTGGGCGATGAGATTGTCGAGGATCTGGGCGGCACGGCCAAGCTCGCTCCATGCATTCTCGTCGCCACCGATGCCATGCAACAGGTAGAGCACGGGATATGACTTGCCGCTGGTCTCATAGCCGGCAGGAGTATAGACGGTGCAGCGGCGGGTGAGGCCAGCCGTGGGACTCTCGTACCACACCTTGCTCACGCTACCGTGAGGCACCTTGTTGACCTTGTAGAGGTCGGCACGTTCGCCGGGGATGAGGAAAATATTGAATAGGTTGTTGATGTCGCGAAGGGAATAGACATTCAGGGGGTCGGTCACCTTCACCCCGTCGACGATGAGGTTGTACATGTAGAGCTCGGGCTGCAGCACACCGGAAGTGAAACTCCACACCCCTCTCTCGTCTTTCACCAAGTCGGCCACGCCCGGAGCGTCATAAGTGCCTCTTGGCGTCTCTATCTTCTGTGTGGGCAGGAAGTCGCCGGTAATCTGTACTGACTGCGCCTGTGGAGCTGTCATGCGGAAGGTCACTGTGTTGTCGGCATGAACTTCTGGAGAGACAACAGGAGCCCCCTGTCCCCAATTGAGATTCTGCTGAGCATGAGCCGGCAAGCCCAAGACACAGAGAACGGTCAAGAATAAGGTTTTCAATGTTTTCATAAAATAAGGTTTTTGATTGGCTGCCACAAATATAGACAAATTTTTTCTTTTTCGAACATATTTGGACGACAATATGAAACCCTAAGAAACTTTGAATAAAAATGTTGTTACATACCACAACGAGGGTGTGGGGGAGATTGTGTAATTTTGCAAACGACTGAACGACTATATTGTCTGCCAACATTTAATCACACAACTATTCATTACAACCAACATGAGAAGAATACTGTTATCAACCCTGATGCTTGCTTTCGCCATCGCAGGTATGGCCCAGCCCCAGGGATTCGGAGGCTTCGGACAGCCACAGACAGAGCCCGACTGGAAAGACGTGAACTATGCCGGTGACGACCTGGAGGCCCATCGCATGGACATCTACCTGCCCAAGACGGGCGAGGGCAAATACAAGGTAGTGATTGCCATATACGGCAGCGCCTGGTTTGCCAACAACATGAAAGGCATGACCTACATGTCGTTAGGCAAGCCCCTCACCGATGCCGGTTTCGCCGTAGTGAGCATCAACCACCGTTCGAGCGCCGACGCGAAGTTTCCCGCTCAGATCAACGACGTGAAGGCCGCCATCCGCTTCGTGCGTGCCAACGCCGACAAATATCGGCTCGACACCTCGTTCATCGGCATTACCGGATTCTCCTCGGGCGGGCACCTGGCCTCGCTGGCAGGAGTGTCGAACGGCATAAAGAGCCGCACCATAGGCGCCACCACCATCGACGTGGAAGGCGAGGTGGGTGGCAATCTTGAGTTCAGCAGCGACGTGGATGCCGTGGTCGACTGGTTTGGTCCGGTGGACATGTCGCGCATGCACGACTGCTCTACCGTGAACGACGGTCGTTCACCCGAGGCCGCCCTTATCGGCGGTGCTCCTGCCGACCTGCCCGACATGGTGAACCACATCAGTCCGATTTTCTACGTGGGCGAGGGAGGTCCCCGTTTTCTGGTAATCCATGGTGATGCCGACAACGTGGTGCCCCACTGCGTGAGCGAGTTTTTCGCCGGTGAGCTGCGCAAGGCAGGCCGTCTGGAAGAATTCATCAGCGTGCCCGGAGGCGGACATGGCCCGGTGACATTCAATGCCGACACCTTCAAGAAGATGACCGACTTCTTCATCCAAGAGTCGAAAAAGAAGTAATAACTCATACCATTCATATTCACTTCTACTCCGAAAAGGCATGCCCTGCACTGCATGGGCATGTCTTTCTGTTTTATCCCGCTACTCTTTTGTCAAGAAAGATAACCTGTTTTCTTTGTCATTCGGTCAAAAATCACTATCTTCGCAACAGAATAACCCTAAGGAATACCCCAAAATCACATCTATGTTCACTTCTACCATGAAAAAAGTTACGTCCATTGCTTTTTTTCTTGCATTGCTGACGCAGGCACAAATGGCTATGGGACAGTCGGCAACCAACGACGACGACACCCTGGCCACCGCCGCCCACTTCAGCGGAGGCTCGGCCGACAAGGTGACCCAAGAGCGCATGAACAAAGGACTGGTGACCAACTCGCTGAGCGCCCTGAGCGGCCAGGCGGCAGGCGTGCAGGTATCGAATGGCTCCAACCGCATGGCCATGCTGAGCAGCGTGCGTGTGCGTGGCACCACTTCGCTTACCGGCGGCAACGACCCCCTTGTCATCATCGACGGCGTGTCGGCCGACCTGTCGGTGCTCTCCTCGATATACCCTGCCGACATTGAGAGTTTCACCATTCTGAAAAATGCCGCCGAGACCGCCCAATATGGTTCGCGTGGTGCCTCGGGCGTGATACAGGTGACCACGAAGAAAGGGCATGGTGGCAAGTTCCGCATCTCATACGACGGCAACTACGGCTTTGAGTCGGTATACAAGAACATCGAGATGCTTGGCCGCAACAGCTATATCAACACCGCCCAATCGCTGGGTTTGGTTTATAATGACGGCGGTCATGCCACCGACTTCCCCGACGCCATCACCCGCACAGGTACGGTGCATGGCCACCATGTGGCCTTCGGTGGAGGCAGCGACCAGAGCAACTACCGTGCCTCGGTAGGATTCATCGACCACAAGACCGTCATCAACGTAGAGGAGTACCGTAATTTCGTGGCCAAGCTCGACATCTCGCAGAAAGCCTTCGACAACCGTCTGTCGATAGACCTGGGCGTATATGGTTCTACCCAACGCAACAAAGACATTTTCGACGAGCAGATGCTCTTCTACTCTGCCGCAGCGATGAACCCCACCTTCGGCAAGGGCATGAACAGCGATGGCGGGTGGGACAAGAACACCACCGCCTCGCAGGTGAACAACCCCATGGCCCTGCTGCAAGAGCAAGACCATAGCAAGAACCTGAGTTTCAACACCCACATCAAGTTGGCCTACGACATCTGGCCCAACCTGAAAGTGAGCTTCTTTGGCTCCTACTCCTTTGCCAGCACCGAGCATTCCCAATACCTGCCCACGTGGGTGTGGGCACAGGGCCAGGCCTACCGTGCCGAGAAGAAGAACGAGGACTGGCTCGCCAACCTCCTGGTGGACTACTGGTGGGACTTCAATTCGGAGAACCGCCTGGAGCTGACCGGACTTGGCGAATACCAGATCAACACCGAGACGGGATTCTGGACCACGGTGAGAGGGTTCACCACCAATGCCTTCGGCTACAACAACCTCAAGGCCGGTTCGCTTCGCCCCTACGGAGGCACAGGCTCGGGCTATGAGCGCCCCACCCTCGCCTCTGTCATGGGTTCGGCGAAATACCTGTTCATGCACCGCTATTCGCTCTCGCTCACCATGCGTGCCGACGGCAGCAGCAAGATGGCCAAGGACAGACGTTGGGGATTATTCCCCTCGCTCTCCCTCAACTGGGACGTGATGCGTGAGCAGTTCATGCGTGGCATGCCCTTCATCAGCCAACTGAAGCTGCGTATGGGTTACGGCGAGACGGGAAACCTCGGTGCCATCGACTCATTCAACTCGCTCAGCATGTTCCAGCCCATGGGCGTCGTTCCCGTCTACGGCTCGCCCATGGTAACCTTAGGCATTGCGAGCAACACCAACCCCGACCTGCAATGGGAAACCCGCACCACCTTCAACATCGGTATGGACATCGGCCTATGGAACAACCGCCTGGTGATGACCGCCGAATACTACCGTTCGAAGACCCGCGACATGCTCTATCTCTACGATGTGAGCATACCGCCCTTCGCCTACGACAAACTGCTCGACAACCTGGGCAAGATGAGCAACGACGGATTCGAGCTGGGTCTGGGCATCACTCCGCTGGAAACCCGCGACATGCAGTTCAACATCAACATGAACCTGGCCTACCAGCGCAACAAGCTCATCTCGCTTGAGGGCAAGTACGAGGACATCTACATGACTGCCAACAACATCACCTCAATCGGCTCGCTCAACGGAGCCGGATTCCATGGAGGCAACAACGACATTGTCTACCAGATTGTGGGTCAGCCCCTTGGCGTGTTCTACCTGCCCCACTGCACAGGTGTCGTGGACTATGGCGATGGCACCTACATGTATGAGATAGCCGACCTCAACGGCGATGGCGTTGCCGATGCCGGTAGCGACCGCTACATTGCCGGCCAGGCCACCCCGAAATGGACATTGGGCTCTAACATCAGTTTCCGCTACAAGGATTTCGACATCTCGCTCCAGATGAACGGAGCCTTTGGCCACAAGATCTACAACGGCACATCGCTAACCTACATGAACATGGGGTCGTTTCCCGACTACAACGTGATGCCCGAAGCCCTCTCAAGGAAAATCTACGACCAGGTGGCCACCGACTATTACCTTGAGCGTGGTGACTACCTGAACTTCGACTACCTGACAGTGGGGTGGAACGTTCCCATCCAGCGCTATACTCCGTTCATCAGTCAGCTCCGTGTGGCGCTGAGCATCAACAACTTAGGCACCATCACCTCGTACAGCGGCCTCACCCCGATGATCAACAGCTATGTGGTGAACAACACCCTTGGCATCGACGACAAGCGCAGCTATCCTCCCTACCGTTCCTACTCGCTCGGCGTAAGCATCTCGTTCTAACTTCCCAACAGCCTTTATCATGAGAAAATATATCCTTATCACACTTGCCACACTCGCCCTCGCCTCCTGCCTTGACGAGAATCCACGCGACCGCTTGTCGGAAGACGAGGTGTTCACCACCAGCACCGACCTCTACCTGAACACCGTGGCCAATCTCTACAACTATATCGGAGGGCATGAGGACGGACAAGGCCTACAGGGCACTACCCGTGGCATCTACGACCTGAACACCTTCACCAGCGACGAGGCCATACTTCCCACCCGTGGCGGCGACTGGTATGACGGCGGACTGTGGCTCGAGCTCTACAGGCACACCTTCAATGCCGGCACGGCCCCCATCGGCAACTCCTGGAACTACCTATACAAGGTGATTGTGCTCTGCAACCATTCGCTCGACTACCTGCAGAAATACAGTCATCTGATTCCCACCAACCAGCAGGCACCACTCCAAGCTGAAGTGAGAGGCATACGGGCATTGTGCTACTTCTACCTGCTCGACCTCTTTGGCCGCGTGCCCTGGATCAGCTCATCAGGAATCTCGATGAACGAGACCGACCAGCTCTCGCGCAACCAGCTATTCTGGAAACTCTACGACGAGGTGAACGAGATACTGCCCTATCTTCCCATGGTGCATAGCAACAAGCCCGGCAACTATTATGGGCGCATCACAGCCCCGGTGATGTGGTTCATTCTTGCCAAGATGGCACTCAACGCCGAGATCTGGGCCGATGAGATCTGGACCGATGAACAACATCTGGAGGGCGACAACATTTTCTTCACCATAGACGATGAGCAAATGACCGCGTGGGAAGTATGCCTCTACTATTGCGATATGCTCACCAATTTTGGCTATGAGCTGGAGCCCATCTACTCCTTCAATTTCAACACCAGGAACGAGACCTCTGTGGAAAACATCTTCACCATCCCCATGGACAAGACCCTCTACACCAACCAGTTCAAATATCTTTTCCGCTCACGCCACAACAACCACGGAGCGGCGTTGAGCATGGCATCGGAGAACGGTACTTGTGCCACGGTGAGTGCGGTGCGCACCTATGGCTATGGCACGGACGACGTGGACAACCGCTATTTCATGAACTTCTTCTCCGACAGCGTGTTTGTGGACAACAAACTTGTGTTGCTCGACAATGGCGAGCCGCTGGTGTATATGCCCCTTGCCGTGGAGCCCGACCTCACGGGCACGCTCTACGAGAAGACCGCCGGCGCACGAATGTTCAAATACGAGATTGACCGTACGGCCTACAACGACGGACTGCTGCAGAGCAACGACATCGTGCTCTTCAGGTATGCCGACGTGCTGCTCATGGCCTCGGAGGCCAAGGTACGGGCAGGGCTGAATGGAGACAAGGAACTGAACATGGTGCGCCAACGTGCAGGAATGGACTACCGTCCCGCCACGCTCGACAACATTCTCGACGAACGCCTGATGGAGTTGCAATGGGAAGGTTGGCGCCGTCAGGACCTCATCCGCTTCGACCGTTTCCACCGCGCCTACGACATGCGCCAGCAGGTGGCCAACGAGAACGACCGCCACACCATCGTATTCCCCATACCTGGTGGAGCCATTGCCCTGAACAAGAGGCTCACCCAAAATCCAGGCTACTAAGACAGGGAAAGTCCCAGCCCCATGAAGCCAAAAAAAGGCCGGATAATCAGCTATTCCGATTATCCGGCCTTTATTTGACAAAAGACTACAGCCTGCGCAGCTGCACTGTGAAATGCCGCATGAGTGGTGCCTCCCACTCGATGGCCACGCCCCGTGTGATGCTCTCGCGGCGGTCGTACACATTCTTGAGTGCGGCTGCCACCACATCCATATGGTTGTCGGTATACACACGGCGCGGGATGGCCAGCCGCAGCAGGTCGAGTCCGCCGAAGCGGTTCTCGCGCGTCACGGGGTCGCGGTCGGCCAGCACATAGCCAATCTCGCATCCCCTCACCCCCGCCTCGAGGTAGAGCTCACAGGTAAGCGTCTGGGCGGGGAACTCCTCCTTGGGCACATGCGTGAGCACGCGGTCGGCATCCACGAAGATGGCATGTCCGCCCGCCGGTCTCTGGTAAGGAATGCCATACTCATCGAGCCGTTCAGCAAGATGCCTCACCTGCCGGATACGCGTGTCGAGCATGTCGAACTCCGTATTCTCGTCGAGTCCCTGGGCGATGGCATTGAGGTCGCGCCCGTTGAGTCCACCATAGGTGACATATCCCTCCATGGGTATGCAGAACATCTTTGCCCCATCAAACCATTCTTTCCGCCTGGTAGCGATGAAGCCACCCATATTGACGATGGCGTCCTTCTTCGCCGACATGGTGGCGGCGTCGGCCTGCTCGTACATCTCGAGCGCGATTTCCTTGATTGTCTTCGTGGCATAGCCTTCCTCGCGTGTCTTGATGAAATAGGCATTCTCGGCGAAGCGGGCCGAGTCCATCACCACAGGCACGCCATAGCGATGGCACAGCGCACAGGTATCCTTGATGTTGCGCATGCTCACAGGTTGGCCGCCCACCGTGTTGTTGGTCACGGTAAGCACCATGAACGGCACCTTGCCCTTGTTCTCCTGCAGCACACGCTCCAGTTTCTCGAGCGACACGTTGCCCTTGAAGGGCACCTCGGCCTGCGTGTCGTGCGCCTCGTCGCACGTGACGTCGATAGCCTTTGCCTTGCGCGACTCGATATGCCCCTTGGTGGTGTCGAAATGCGCGTTTCCGGGCACCACGTCGCCCTCTTTCACGAGCAGCGAGAAGAGCACGTTCTCGGCAGCCCTTCCCTGGTGCGTGGGAATGACATAGGGCATGCCGAAGATGCGCTGCACCATGGCCTCGAACTTATAGAACGAGGTGGCGCCGGCGTAGCTCTCGTCGCCGAGCATCATCTGTGCCCACTGGCGGTCGCTCATTGCCCCGGTACCACTGTCGGTGAGCAAGTCGATATACACTTGGTCGGCTTTGAGTTGGAATACATTGTAGTGGGCCTCACTGAGCCATTTCTCTCTCTCTTCGCGTGTGCTGATGTGGATAGGTTCCACCATCTTGATTTTCCACGATTCTGCGTATGGTATTTGCATGTTTTTCAGTTTGATGTGTTCCCGCAATGGCAACGGGCCCAAGACGACGAGCCTGAGCTACGGCCATAGCGACAACGGGTGAATAAAAAAAGATTTTGGTTACTTGGTTTCCGGATTGCTCCGACGGAAAGAGGGATACGCATAATAGGAAATGCGACATCACGTCAGGAAGCGAAGTGGTCGCGCTCCTTGATATTGACGAAGACGTCGTTTTTTCCAGGTGTGAATCGTTTTTGTGTCATTCGATAGTATAGTAGTCAACCCTGGTTGGGTGGGGAAAAATCCCCTGTTTGGTCTTTGGTCGCGAATATACTACTTTTTATCCAATCCGCAAAATATTTTCTCATCTTTTGCGAATAGAAAGGAGTTCAGATGTTCTGGAGTTCAGACATTACCACGGCAAATAGCCATTGAGCCTAATGAGGTACTCATCGCACGCCAAAGTCCTTGCGAGACTCAGCATTGATGGCCTGGCTGGCCTGATGACTATCGAAGCGAGTGGGGCCAGTGATGAAATCGGGCACATTGAACGAGAGGAAACGCTCGCGATAGAAACGGCGTGGATTCTGCTGCGGCAACATAAAGGCCTTGGTAACCCTGCCCTGGGTATCGACATGGCAGAAATAAGGCCGTGTGAAAAGGCCGTCGTCGCGACGTGAGCTAAGCACCATCCAACGAGAGTTTGAGCTCCAATTGTGGAACGACTCCGTGTCTTCAGAGTTTGCCCCAGTCATGGGCCGGCTCTCCCCTGTAGAGAGATCGAGCAGATAGAGGTCGGCCTCATGATGCCAGATACTGAACTGTCCGTAGTCGGAGAGTGTATAGCAAAGGAAGCGCCCGTCGTAGGAAGGACGAGGGAAGGACACCGACTTCTTCTGAGCCTCAGCGTTGACGATGATGTCAATCTGGCTGCCGAAGCTGCCCGTTGAGGGGTCGAAATCGATGCGGCAGAGATTATAGCGGATGGAATCGAGCTGATGACTACCCTCGGGGAGAGCCTGAGCCGCACAGAAATAGAGCGAACGGCCGTCGGCAGAGAAAACAGGGAAGGTCTCATAGATGGATTCATTCTTGAGAAGTGGCGAAAGAATCAACTCATTCTTGTCGACATCGTATACCTGAAGGTCGGATGCGTCGTCGAAGACCTCGATACGGTTGGGGTGAGCGCTGTGGAACGTCTGTTTGGTGACGTTGGTAGAATAAGCAATATACTTACCCGACGGATGCCAATAGGGATATACACAAAGGCCCAGCGTCTGGTCGGTCTTGGTGTTGTAGGCGGTGACAGGGCCAAAGTCCTTGCGCAGCAGTGTGGCGCCATGAGGTCCACGGATATGAAGGCTCATATCGGCAGGATTGCCGCGGTTGAAGCTATGGCAGTTGACGCATCCCTCGAACTGCGTGTTCTCGATCAACGCACGCTCGTCGAAAGAAGAAAGGTCGCGCTCATAGATGCCCATTTTGCTCCACACCTCATGACCCGGTGCGATAAGACGGTAGCAGATGCCATAGTCGATACTGTCGGGGCTGACATAGATTGAGAAAGGACGGTAAGTGTGCCAGCCATCGGCATATTTGGCCGAGACGGTGACGCTGAGCGAATCGCCCTGGTTCTTGCCGAGCAGTGAGTGCCACTCGTCAAGGTCGAAGTCGACCAATTCCTCACCCTGGCTGTGCAAGCTGTTACCATGGTGGTCTGTTATGACGGCATCGACCAGCAATGCCGTCTCATCTGCCATGCAAAAGCAGAGCGGAGCAATATTCACGGGTATGGTGACACCAAGGTAGTCGGGATAGATCAGAGGCAGGGCCGTCTCCTGTTTTGCGTTACTGACCGTTTCGGAAGTGCAACCCATCATCCCCATCAATCCCAACAATCCAATCAATATGTGTGTATATAGAGTCTTTTTCATCGCTTATTGGTATTGAAGTAGTAATTTGGTATAGTTCTCACGGTCGCCCGTCAGCATATAGTAGGCCTTCAGGTATTCATAGGCAAGGCGATTGTCGGTGTTGCTGAGAAAGAGGCTCTGGAGCATCTCAGAAGTGACATGGTCGCCGAAGAAAAAGTTATCCTTGTAGGCCATTCGGCGCAAGCGTCCGTATTCGGGATGCTTGGCTATCGCTTTTTCATCGCCCAGCAGCGGCAGTGTCTCGTTTGCCCAATCACGATAGAAGATGGTTTTCTGCAGCGCCGAGAGATACTTGCGGGCCACTTCGTAGTTGCCGAGAATCAGGTTGGTTTGTGCCAGTCGCTTGTAGCATCGGCCACTTTTCTGGAAGTCAAGAATCGCCTCCTGTGCCTCGAAGACCGTCCGCTGGGCGATGGCCGTCATCCCCAGCTGATAGAAAGCCTCGGCTGTGGGCAGCGGACTGGTAGCATCGGTCCCGATATCGGGCAAAAGGCCCAAGAGCCCGTTCTGGTTATAGTCGAACAGGTGTGTCGAGAGCAAGCCCTGCATGCCCAAGGCAAGATTCTGCACCGTCACGCCGATTTGGTTGTTCGGTCTCTCAGTGTTAATCGTCTCGAGTATGCGGTTCCATTGCTGGAAACGGGCCATAAAATCGTATTTCATCACCTTTTCGGCCTTGAAATTGCTGTTTTTCCAGACGAGGCTCCCCATAATGATCATCACCAGCAAAAATGTGGAAAGAGGAAAGAGGAAAGAGGAAGAAGATGTCTTGGCCCAAGAGTGACAGACACGAACAATGAGTGTGAGGACGAAGACAGACAGGGCAGCCGACCAAAGCAACACGGGAAATGCAGTGGGATATCGATGGTAATGCAGGCCGTACCAAAGATTGCCTGTAGCTACCGGGAGACAGTAGGACAGCAAGAAGGGCATGACCACCAAGAGCACAAGCACCACACCATACCATGCAGTAGCGCCTTTTACCTTAGAATCCAGGGGAGATGCATCCTTTCCGTTCAACCCAGCTGCCTGCAACAAGAAGAACACCAGGCATACAGGTCCCGCCATCCAATAGAGTACAGGAATTGCAGCAATGAGCAGGATTCGGGGCACCCAACCGCTGCGGGGCAACATGCTGAAAGCCCAGGAAGCGAGAAGAGTGAGCACGACGGCCCAGACGCCCCCCAGCAGTGCATTCTCGTCGAGCAGGAAGAGCCAGAGCAGGAATGAAGGTATGAAACTCAGGGCGTAGAAACGTCCCCAACTGACAAGGCGTAGTGTCAGGAGTTGCACGCCCGAGAGCAGAACAGCGATGATAAGGGCTCCCACCCATGCATAGAGGAAGAACTGCGTGCAGAAGCGTCCCAGCAGGTCGGCCACGCCTCCCGGCAACTTGACAACATCCCACACATAGGTGCTGTCGAAGAGGAAAAGTTGGAACTGCTCCTGGTAATGCAGATGATGCGGATAGGCCAGTCCGAAAAAGAGGAAGACCGCCACACCGAAAAGAAGGGTGCATAAAGTGAGTATAAATTTCATTTGATTGCCTTGCTAAATTCTTCGACACTGATACCGACAGGCTCAACCATGAACTCCGGACGGTTGTAGCACAACAGACGGAAGATGTTTTGTTCAGGATCTTCCTGCGGCAGCATAAATGCCTTTTCAGCCTTACCATTGTTGAAATAGGAAAAATAGACTCGGCTGTAGTTGCCATCGCCCCGACGGCTTGACAACATAATCCAATGTCCGTTGCTCGACCACGTCGGATAACTGTCGGCAAAGCCTTCACTGTTCAGATTGGTTAAGTCAAGGGGCGTAGGATTCTGCTCGTTGAGCGGGATACAAACAGCATCGGCATCACTGTGCCTGATATGGAAACAACCATACTGCCCCTGGGCAAAGAGGAGATAGCGCCCGTCGGGACTTACTCGTGGCAAGGTGGCACTCTTGTCTTGCGAGGCAGCATCATAGACGAGTTCCTCTTCACCGAAACTGTGCGATGCCTCGTCGAACGAACGGCGGTAGAGGTTGTATTGCAATTTCGGGTAAGTAAACCTAATATCCTTGTCGCGCAGCTCTTCTGGAAGCGGCAAAGTCTTACAGTAATAAAGGTATTTGCCATCGGGCGACCAAGTAGGATACACTTCAAGAACAGTGGAATCGTTGCTGACGATGCTCACCGAGTCGGTCTTTACGTCGTAGAGGATGATGTCGCTGGCAAGGTCGAAGACCTCGATTTTATTGTGATTTGCCGTATGGAATGCCTGACGTGTCTTGCAGGCCGCAAAGGCTACCAACTTGGCAGTTGGATGCCATGCAGGATAGGCGCCACCGGAAATAGTGTAGTCGCGCCTCAAGTCTACTTTCGATACCTTACCATCGTTCACAATCACCGTACCGCCATTAGAGAGACGCACATGGAAGAGCATGTTGTCGGTCTTGTAGTTCTGATAGCTGTGACAGTTGATGCACTGGCCTTTTCTTCTATCAGTACTGGTAATCTCGTTGTTGAAAATCTGTGTCTCTTCGAACGAAGTGAGGTTGCGCTGGGCAATCTCCATGAAAGTCCATGCGACATACGATGGCTCGATAAGGCGATACGACAGATATTCGTCGATGGGCTCTGGGGCAACATGTATCTCAAACGGCGTGAACGACAACCATTCGCCTTTCTTCTGGCCCCAAACCTCTACCTTGATACTCTTACCTTTAGAGGCATCAAGCATGGCATGCCATTCCGATTCGGGTATCTGCACCTTCACACCACTGCCGTAAGTCTGCTGCTGGCCGTCGGGCGTGCTGATACGTGCCACGCATGCTTCGTACTCGCCAGCAGGGAGCATGAAGTTGAGAGGCGCAATATTGCACGGCACGGTGACATCGCAGTAGTCGGGGAAGATAGCAGGCAGACTCTTTACCGCTTTGGATGCAGAGGGCACTGAGGGGTGATTCACACACGATGACAACAGCAGACTCATGGCAAGAGCCAGAAGCAGGAAATGGGGGTAGATATATCTTTTCATTGTTGACTTATGATTGAACTTCACTATGATAATTACCATTTGGAATAAAATATTTCCTTCCGAAGAGGTTGTACCACCAATAGGTATCTCCATAGTCCTTACGCAGTTCTTCGGCTATCTTTTCAATATCCATTCCAGACTTTGCCAGTTTTTCAAGCGTAGCCCAGAACTGATTGTAACGGTCGTAAACTGTCTGCTCCACAGGGAGCATCATCCGCTTTTCTTCCGGAGCCTTATCCATGTACAAGATATAAGACTCCTGCGCATGAACAGGAAATTCCTCGTTCATGTGCAACTTTACATAATTATGCAGCGCAGGCCAGAAACGACGTGAGTCGCAGCGTAACATGGCATAGAACAACGCCTGTTCCGAAGCCACCTTACTGTCGGTTTCATTCCATAGGCTAACAATATTGATAATATAACTGTCACTGTTCTCCACGCCGGTGAGTTCGTCGGGATAAGCTTTCTGCAGTTCCTTTATATTTGCTGTGACCGGAGCTGGCTGCCAGTCGCCGTAGAAGGGGTGATGGTGCAGTATGGCTGTGAAGCGTTTCATCAGTTCTTTCTCTCCGGTAGCCAAGGTAGAGCGGGAAAGCGCCTTCAACAAGAAAGGCGAGAAACCGTATTGTATGCCATTTTCGTAACTCAGGCGTATGGCTTCATTCAACATGCCATAGTTGTAATAGACTAAAGGCGAGGCGATTTCAAAAAGAGTGACATGGAGCGAATCAGAATTGTTGAGTTGGGCAGCGTCATTGCCCAATTTGAACGAACGGTCGAGCAGACCGCCTTCGTTCATCAGGGCGATATTCTTGAGGAAGATCATCGTTCGGGTAGGTCTCGGATTCTCCTCCGCCATACGGAGAATCTCCTTCCAGTTGTCGTCCTCGGCATGGCGCACCATGCGCATCTCGTCGATGTAGTTCTTGAGTATAGAGAATGCCCCAAGAATCCAGAACGGAATGGAAAGACGCTTGGTCATATCGCTTGGAGTCATAAAATGCGGGAAGCCAGCCAATATGACATCATCGAATTTTAGATCAGAATAAAGTAGAGTATGCCAGATACTGGCGGTAAAGAGCATCAAAACAAAACCTAAAAACTCGCGCCATGTCAGTTTTTCGGTAAAAACCAGACATAATACAAAAAGCAAAGCAAACCATCCTAACACAGGATAGAGGCAGAAGGCTATCAGATACCAAGCCAAATGCCATTTGCGAGGGGTATTACGTGCTGCCCAAAAGAGCAGCAGTATGATGAGATAACCTACCGACTGCGAAAACCAATAGCCTCTGATGGAGTTAATATAAATCCAATAGCCCAAATCAACAATCGATGTAAGCAGACAGGCAACAGGCAAAAGCATCAGGGCGACGGTATTTCCTTTAAGCCGGAATGCCCTGGCTCCCACGAAGAAGACAAGTGCCCAGATAGCGACCTGCACTGCTGCGCCCAAAGCCGGATAATAGAAGAGCTGTGTGAGCCAGGCTCCCACATACCGCATCAGGCCAAAGGGCTTCGACATAAGCGTATGGAAGAAGGGCGCACCGTAAATGAACTCGGAACGCTCGTGTGCCGTGTAGAGCACCTCTTGGTTAAGATATAAAATATATACGGCAAACAAGAAGAAAGCCAACAGACTTACATAAAGAATGGCACCAGACGCTTTGCTTGTTTTTATCATTTTTTATATGCTTTAAAAGGCTGACTCAATAAAATGAGTCAGCCTATTATTGATTATACCGATAAGGAATGATTATTCCTCATAGTAAACGGAATTGATTGTACAGGTACCGGCAGTGACCATGAGACAGAGGTCATGACCACCGCCACCATTACCTTGTGCACATACCTTAGCTATGCTCTCGGTAAGTTGAAGTTCATTCAGACCAGGATTCCATTTAATATGTGTCTCACTGCCGTCAGCATTAAAGTTGTCCCACCAACCAGACATTACTCTGACATCTAAATCTGCAGAGGCATCAGCAATATCGAAGATGAGGGTCTTGAAGCCCCAGTAAACATCATCACTCAGGAATGGGAAATGTGCACCTTCACCATCACTGAAACGCAAATCATTTGAAACCCAGTTAGCAGGAACGAATGGAGCCTGAACAGCAGGATCCTCTCCATAAATATAGATCTTCTGGAGTGGGTCAGTGATTTCCTCACAAGTTACAGGGAATTGAGCAGTAACCTCGGTACCATCGGCACAAACACCAGTAAGGTTGACGGTATAACTACCAAGCTTCATCTTCTTTTTAGCATAGTTTCCGACGAAATCCTTTCCACCAATATCCCACTTGGCATTGACTGGTGCTGAGGTCGTACAGAAAATAACATTACCATTCTTGCCACTGGCTGCTTTGTCGACAGTGACATTACTCATAGCCTTAAGTTCATCAGCAGTAATATGACCTCCATTGCCAATATCCTCCGAAGTAGGATCGCAGGCGATAAACGCACATACTGCGGCAAATAGCAAAAATATCTTTTTCATATTGATTACTAAATTAGAACATTAATAAAGTGTCTTATATTGTGTCTCAGGATTAGCAGCATCCCAACCAGAGTTCTGCTTAAGTTTACCATTCTTCACCGTAATCTCACTTTGAGGTTTAGCCAAGAATCCATTGGTATCGATATAACGCTTAGACCAAGAACAAGTCATGTGTGCCAATGAACGTTTGTTGGCCTTATCGCCAAGGCATACAATCTGCTTACCAGCCTGAGCCTGGAGAGCCTTAGGAGCGTATGAACTCTCAGAAGGTTTGTTACCAGACCAACGACGCATATCGTTGAAACGGAGACCTTCGAATGCGAACTCCCAACGGCGCTCATCCTGAACAGCCTTCAAAGAGTAAGTTGTCTGTGGCACACCTGCACGAGCCTGAACCTGGTTCATGTAGGAAGCATCACCGGTAAGTTCGGTAAGCATCAGGAGAACATCAGAATAACGCATCAGGTAGAAGTCCTCGAAGTGGTCGCCCTGCATTTTGTTATCGAGCGAGCTGCCGGTATAACCCTCACACAGGGCCCACCATGTATCGTTGTTCGCACCACCGGCATCAAGATTCACCTCGGCGTATTTCTTTACAGAATAGCCAGACTCCTCACAGTCATCCTTCTCGTAAGTATAGCTTTCGAGTTCATTGTTGAGGTCAATCAAAGAAGCGCGTTTACGGAGGTCGGTATATTCTTTACCTTGTCCACCACTGATCTCGGCAGTGGTCCAATCGTCCCAGATATTACATGAAGGGGTACCCTGACCCCAACCTTGGTTGAATGGATAAGTGAAGTTACGGTCACCATTCTGTCCGGAAGCACCGTTACGAAGTCCCCAGAACACAGAGATGTAGTTAGAATACATACGCTGGGCGTTGTATGCTCCACTGATAGACCATGCTGATGCATTCATAAACTGAACCTGGAAGAGTTCCTCGGTATTACCGTTACCCATACCAGGCTGGTCGAAGCAGTTCTTGCGATCCATGTCGGCGATGAACTTGTAGCCGTGACCTGTTCGAATGGTATCCTTTCCAATGACTTTACCGTCAGCATCCAATTTGTCTTTGATCTCCTTGATGCCACCACCTGCGAGGGTCTCATCATAGAGCAAACTGTTGGAGTACTGCCAGAGTGAGCGGAAGTCCTCGCAGAGTCTGTAACCACCATTGGCAACAATGTCTTTCAGACCATTGATGACGTCGGCCTGAGTAAGATCACCAGCGGTGCAACCCTCCTGTTCAACAAGTTTGATAGCAGGAGCACTGCCAGAAGCGAGTTCAGCCACATTCTTGTAGAAGCCGGCCCAGAACATATATGCACGGGCGATGAAAGCCTCGGCAACATACTTATTGGCGTGACCATCACCATAACCTCTGTCTGTACCCATGAGATTCTTTCCTGAAACCATATCTGAGAGAATCTGTGGGTAGATAGCCGTTTCAGCGTCAGCCTGCTCCTCCATCTCTGGAGTAGTAACTGAGGCTGTGATCAAAGGCACATCGCCAAACAACTGGGAGAGCCAGAGGTAATAAAGACCACGCATGAAATAAGCCTCACCAAGGAGTTGATTACGCAGAGACTTTTGGTCATCTTTCCAAGGCACAT
Source organism: uncultured Prevotellaceae bacterium (assembly GCA_900320585.1). Taxonomy (GTDB): domain Bacteria; phylum Bacteroidota; class Bacteroidia; order Bacteroidales; family Bacteroidaceae; genus Prevotella. The sequence continues at coordinate 33,852 of ONSV01000041.1, forward strand.
TGTCGATAGTCTCAATAGTAGAAGTGGCACGAGCAATGCCGCCATAGAGAAGTTTGTAAGGCTCAGCAAATTGATTAACACTCATCTCTACAAGATGATGGAGAGACTTCACCTTGTTGTCCTGCAAACCGCCACTGCCATAGCAGTTGTCTGACATCACTTCCCACCAGAACCAAATATTCTGGTTGTCAGAGTCGCCGCCACCCATGGTATTCATGATTGCATAGGTTGCTGAAAGCTCTGATTCTACATCCGCAACCTTACCGGGGAATACAGCATCGGTAACCTCTGTTTTACGAGGGTCTGTGTCCAGCATGTCGTTACAAGAAGTGAACAAGGTTACTGCTGCCAAAACAGCAAACGCTGATAAAATATATTTTTTCATAACTTATTTGTCGAATTAGAATTTGATACTAGCACCAATCAGATAAGTACGAGACGGTGGATAAAG
>ONSV01000088.1 GCA_900320585.1 uncultured Prevotellaceae bacterium
GAGTTGTAGTTGGGGTAGCGGCCCTCAATCAGACGGCATACAAGCACACCATCGGCAAAGTTGATCATCGCGTTGCGGTCGTTGAACTGGATCACCACGTCGCCACCATCTTTCGAGAGTACGCTCTTCAGCAAGGTGGCTGGTTTCTTCGGCAGAATGAACGATGAATTGCCCTCACCCCGCACCGAGTAATTGCGGTTGCGCACCAATTTGCTGCCGTCGCTGGCCACGATGGCGGTAAATTCGGGAGTGATGTCGAAGTAGATGCCGTTCATTACCGGGCGCAATTCCTCACTGGCAGTAGCGAAGAGCGTGCGGCTGATATTGGCAAGGAGCACGCCGCTGTCGAAAGTGATGCGGGTTACATCAGTGGGCATGGGCTGAGTCTGGGGATACTCATCAGCATTCTGCACGGTGAAATTATACATACCATTCTGATAGTATACCTTCACCACAAACTGGTCGGTATCCACATCAAACGTCAGGGGCTGCTCAGGCAACTCACGCACGGCATCGAGTATGGTTTGCGAACTCACGGCAAAACTGCCGTTGCCATCGGTCTCATCCAGCGGACATGTGCTTTTCATCACATTCTCGCTGTCGGAGGCTGTGATGGTAAGTTGGCCATCGCGAACCTCGAATAAGAAACTCTCCAATATTGCAATGGCATTCTTGTTGGTGATCACTTTTGAGAGCGTCGACAACCGGCTGCTCAAGGTGCTGCTCGATAGGGTAAATCTCATAGTTATATGATTTTAGTTATTATTATTCTTGCCTGTAATTGAGGGAGTGCCAGTTCGGAAACAGGATAATTGTTTATCTGACTACAAAAATACAAAAATCCCATCACATGACAAAAAAATAGGGCAAAAGTTTCTCGGAGTATTCCATTTTTTATAAATTTGCATTCGATTTACTACACCGAGATATTAACAATTTATTTCAACATCTATAACAAATATGGATATACAAGGAAAAATCATACAGGCGCTTCCTGTGAAAACGGGTACCTCGGCAAGAGGTGAGTGGAAAGTTCAGGAGTTCGTGCTCGAGACGCTCGACGCACAGTTCCCAAGGAAAATGGTGTTCTCCGTGTTTGGTGAGGACAGACTCCAGAGATTCAACATCCAGGTGGGACAAGACGTCAACGTGTCTTTCGATATCGACGCCCGTGAGTATCAGGGCAGATGGTACAACAGTATCCGGGCCTACGATGTGCGTCAGGTCATCCCCAACGCCCAGCCTCCCATCGATGGCGCTCCCTTCACTTCGGCTCCTCAGCCTGGTCCAATTCCTCCCGCCTCCCCAACTCCATTCGCTCCGCCATCCACTCCGATTGCCGCAAGCGATGGGGCCGACGACCTGCCATTCTAAGATTTATACTACATGACTATAGTAAAGGGGCAAGTGCTGCTGCGCTTGCCCCTTTTATTGGGTTGGTTGGCGTGTCACCGCTTGATGATGAACTGGCCTATACGATACGACTTGTTCTTCTTCAAGGTCATGACTTTCAATGTGTAGATGCCATCGCGCAGACTCCTGATATTCAGAGTCTTGTCTCTGAGCAGACGAGTCATCAGCACTTTGCCCTGTGGACTCTCCACACAAACGTAGTAGGCATCGAGTGATGGGTCGATGTCGGGCAATACCAGCAGTCGGCCATCGTTCTTCAGCCATTCCAAGTTGCTCTTCCACGGCTCCTTGCTCTGCAGCGGCGCACTCTCGTTGCCATAGCGGTCGATAGCAGTGATGGCATAGAAATGGGCACCATCGTCATTGCCAATCACCAGACTGGGATGGGTGAGCCGACGGGCTATCAGGTTGCGTCCGTCAGTGATATCGACGGGCGACTCGGTGCTCGTATACACATTATACATAATATACGAGCTGCCGCTTGTGTCGGAACCGCCCCACCAGCGCAGTTCCAGACGGTTGCCAGCGGAGTTCATGCTCATTCCCTCAGGTCGGGTGGGGATGGCGGTCGATTGCCAGGTCATCGGAGGGGTGAGGGTAGGGTATTGGTCGAAGACATCCTTCGCATAAGTGTAGATGCCTTTCAGGTTGTCGGTGAAGAAGCGGCTGCGGAAATAAGTGTGCCCCATGCCAAGGCTGCGGAGCACGTTCATCTCTCGCGTGATGTCCATCAACGACCAGTTGCTGCCTTCGGTACGCGACATCATCCATATGCCAAGGCCGGGAGCCACCGTACGGCCGTAGCTGTATTTCGCCCAGTCGAGGGCAAAGGGATAGAAGTTGTCGTCCTTGAAGTACATCATCGGATAGAGTTGGTCCATCAGTCCGTCGCGTAGCCATCCCTGTGCGTCCTGGCACACCGCGTCGTAGGCGTTCCACCCACGGCTCTGCCAGCGGGGCATCTCACGCGACTTGCCTACAGGCGAGCAACTGATTTTTACCCACGGCTTCAGCGACTTCACGTTGTGGTTCACGGCTCTCACGATGCGGGTGATGTTCTCACGGCCCTGCTGCCGGCTCACGCGTATCTTCCAGTTCTCTGGGTAGCGGATGTAGTCGAGATGGATGCCGTCCACGTCGTAGCGCTCCACAATCTCTCGGCACACTTTCCCGATATATTCGGCTGTCTGCGACTGTTCGGGATTCATATATCCGTCGTCTCCGATTTTGTGCACCAGTGAAGGATGGCGCTCGCGGAGCCGTTTGCAACCAATTTCATTCCATTTGCCCACCGGGATGGCTACCACCCATGCATGCAGTTCCATGCCGCGCTTGTGGCATTCGTCGATGGCGAAGCGCAGAGGGTCGTAGCCGGGATCCTTGCCGCCCTTGCCGGTTAGGCAGGCGTCCCAGGGCTCGATGCTCGACGGATAGATGGTGGTGGCACGCACGCGTGTCTGAAGGAGGATGGTGTTCACGTTGGAGCGGTGCAGACGGTCGAGTATCTCGCAAAGTTGGCGCTTCTGCTGTTCCACTCCGGCGGAAGAGGTGGCTTTAGCCTTGGGCCAGTCGAGGCTCTTGATGGTGGTGAGCCACACCGCACGCACCTCGTATTTGGGCACTTGGCACCATGCCATGGTCGATAAGAGGCACATGAGTGATGCCAAGAGCGTTCTTTTCAGCATATTTTGTCTGTATTTGGTCAATAATTGATGCAAAGTTATGAATATTTTTTCCTTTTTTCAAATTTAATATGTATTTTTGCACAATTAAATAAATTAAGAGAATATGTTGTCATTTTTGTTAAGTCTTGTCGCACTGGTGCTCGGATACCTTGTTTACGGCAAGTTCGTGGAGCGTGTCATCGCTCCTGACGACCGGCCCACGCCGGCAGTGGCCATGGCGGATGGTGTGGATTACATCGTGTTGCCCTCATGGAAGGTGTTCATGATTCAGTTTCTCAACATCGCGGGCACAGGGCCCATCTTCGGTGCGATTATGGGTGCATGGTATGGACCAGGGTCCTATTTGTGGATTGTCCTGGGTTGTATATTCGCCGGTGCCATGCACGACTTCTTCAGTGGCATGCTCTCTATGAGGAACAAAGGTGCCAACCTGCCCGAGATCATCGGTCTTTATCTTGGCAAGTCGGCAAAGGCGGTGATGCTGGTCTTCTCGGTGTTCCTGCTCATGATGGTGGGCGTGGTCTTCGTCTACAGCCCGGCTCTGCTGCTTCAGAACCTCGTTCCGTCGGTGGGACTTCTTACATGGGTCGTCCTCATCTTCCTCTATTACATTTTGGCTACCATGCTGCCCATCGACAAGATTATCGGAAGGTTCTATCCCATCTTCGCTTTCTCGCTGCTCTTCATGGCGGCTTCCATTATGCTGTTCCTGATCATCAAGTGGCCGGCAATCCCCGAATTGTGGAGTGATATGCAGGCTGCCAACCTCAACGACCCACAGTCGATTCTGGGCACCGAGTCGTTCATCAGCAACAACCCCTTATTCCCATGCCTCTTCCTCACCATCGCATGTGGTGCCATCAGTGGCTTCCATGCCACACAGAGTCCGCTTATGGCGCGTTGCCTGAAGAGTGAGCGGCTGGCACGGCCGGTTTTCTATGGCTCGATGATAACCGAGGGACTCGTGGCGCTCATCTGGGCCTCAGCCTCGTCCTATTTCTTCTATTATGGTGGATGGCGTGAGGTGGTGCCTGCCGATATTATCGCACAGTTCAACGACCAGGTGCAGGGCGAGGGGGGCAAGTCGCTCATTCAGTTCTTCACCGCTCCAAGCGTTGTGCAGTATGTCTGTGCCGGATGGCTCGGACTGTTCGGTGGTATCCTGGCTGTCCTTGGTGTTGTGGCAGCGCCCATCACTAGTGGTGATACGGCGTTCCGCAGTGCCCGTCTCATCATTGCCTCGGCTATGGGTGTCGAGCAGCGCAACATCGTCAAGCGCCTCGCCATCTCTTTGCCTATGTTCGCCATGGCCATTCTCCTGCTGGTGTGGCAGATGGAGAACCCCGACGGGTTCAATACCATCTGGCAGTATTTCGGATGGGGCAACCAGACGCTATCGGTGTTCACCCTCTGGGCCATCACCGTCTATCTCGCCCGCAACGGCAAGCCTTATGTCATCAGCCTGATTCCCGCGTTGTTCATGACCACTGTCTGCTCCACGTTCCTCTTCGTCAGTCCTCATGGCTTCAATGCCTTGTTGAGTTCTCTCGGCATGTCTGCCATCCCTCTTACCCTGGGCTATGCTCTCGGCATCATCTGCCTGGTTGCTGCTATCTTGTGGTTCTGCTTATGGCTCACGAGAGAGCGCAAGGCAAAATAATAAAAACCTTATTCATGTACTAAAAATAATTTGATTATGATTCGGAAATTGTCTTTGATGGTGGTCGCTCTCATGATGGCCATCGCTGCTAATGCACAGTTTGAACAAGGTAAGAAATACATCAGCGCCTCGTTCTCTGGACTCGATATGGGGTATAATGGCTCCTCTGAGTTCAATGTGGGACTCCAGGCCAAAGGTGGCTATTTCTTCGCCGATAACCTTGCCTTGGTAGGCACGGTGGGATACAACCATGTAGGTGGCAACGACGAGACTCCCGACCGCGTGTCGCTGGGCTTGCAAGGCCGATATTACATCATCCAGAATGGTATCTATCTGGGTGTTGGAGCTACCTACAAACATGCCAACCACAATTATAACGACATCATGCCCGGGGTGGAGATAGGCTATGCTTTCTTCATCAACCGCCATGTCACCATCGAGCCTGCCGTCTATTATGAGCAGTCGTTCAAGGACCATAGCAAGTACTCCAACGTGGGACTGCGGCTCGGACTGGGTATTTACCTCTTCTGATCGGTTGGTGACACATGTACCAGCAATTGCCCTCATCATTGCTTGAGAAAGCAGTGAGTGAGTTCTCTAAATTGCCTGGCATCGGGCGCAAGACAGCATTGCGCTTGATGCTGCACTTGCTGAGACAGCCTGCAGCGAATGTGGATGCGCTCACCCAGGCCGTGTCGAGGATGCGGCATGAGGTGAGGTATTGTAGTGTTTGCCATAATATCAGCGACACCGAGGTGTGCCCAATCTGTTCCGACCAGCGTCGCGACAGGTCCATAATCTGTGTGGTCGAGAACATACAGGACGTGATGGCAGTGGAGAACACCCAGCAGTTTCACGGACTTTATCATGTGCTCGGTGGGGTTATCTCACCGGTAGATGGCGTGGGACCTTCCGATCTCCAGATTGCCTCGCTCGTAGAGCGGGCTGCTCAGGACGAGGTTAAGGAGGTGATACTCGCGCTCGGCAGTACGATGGAGGGCGACACCACCAATTTCTACATCTCACGAAAGCTGGCTCCATACGATGTTGCCCTTACGGTTCTCGCCAGGGGTATCTCCGTGGGCGACGAACTGGAATATGCCGATGAGGTGACGCTGGGCAGGTCGATCATCAACCGTACGCCTTTCAATAAATAATTGTTTGCAACAAACTCATACCGCTCTGTCGATGGAAAGGACCGCATACCTACTGAAAGTGCTCTTTTGGACAACCATCATGGTTGCCCTTGTTATCGTGGTGCTCTACGAGACGGATATCCTCGTACCCGGATTGTGGGCCGATGACAAGCGCCTTGACTTTTTCATGACCGTGGCAGTCGAACTCTACGTCATAGTGTCAGTGCCCCTTTCACTGCGACTTTTCAAGTTCTCAGGGGTGAGACGTAGGCTTTGTGAGCATAAAGAGCGCGCGCTCTTGCCATGGGGCTTCTTCCGCATTCTCATGTTGGGAGGCGCTATGGTGGTGTCGACCATCCTTTATTATCTTTTCCTCAATGTCTCTTTCGGCTATCTGGCCATCATTCTGCTCATCAGTATGGTGTTCGTATATCCTTCTTTTGAGAGATGCGTGTCGGAAACCACACCTAAAAAGGACTGACCTGCATGAAACTCTCGGTAATCATTGTCAATTACAACGTCAAGCATTATCTCTACCAGTGCCTGGAGAGTGTCTATAGGGCCGTGAGGGGACTCGAGGCAGAGGTTTTTGTTGTCGACAACCATTCGCGTGACAATAGCATCTCCTATGTGTCGCGGCGATTTGAGCAGGTCAACTACGTGGAGAGCAACCACAATCTCGGCTTCGCCAGGGCCAACAACATTGCCATCAGGCAAAGCCTTGGCGAATACGTGCTTTTGCTCAACCCTGATACGTTTGTCTCCGAAGACGCCATCAAGCAGTCGCTCCAGTTCTTGGAGGAACATCCCGATGCCGGGGCTCTGGGGGTGTGCATGATGAAGACTGACGGAACTAAGGCCCTTGAGTCGAGACGTGGGTTGCCCACGCCTATGACATCATTCTATAAGATGTCGGGACTGTGCAAGCATTTCCCCGAGAGCCGTAGGTTTGGACGTTATTACATGGGATATTTGTCGTGGGACGAACCTGCTGAAATCGAGGTGGTGAGTGGCGCTTACTGTATGTTGCGCCGTTCGGCCCTCGACAAGGTGGGACTGCTCGATGAGGATTTCTTCATGTATGGCGAGGATATAGACCTGTCCTACCGTTTGCTAAAGGGCGGATACCATAACTGGTACCTGCCTGTACAAATCCTTCATTACAAGGGCGAGAGCACACAGAAGTCGTCGTTCAAGTATGTGCACGTCTTCTACGAGGCTATGCTCATCTTCTTCAAGAAGCATTATGGCAGTTCAAGCATCTGGCTCACGCTGCCCATAAAAATGGCCATCTACCTCAAGGCCTCGCTGGCGCTGGCCAGGATGCTGACTTCCAAAATCAGGAAGACGCTGGGCTTCTTCTCGCCACGTCACAAGCGCGAGCCCGACTATTATTTCATCGGGTCGGTGGCGGCTATAACGCAGTGCCGTAAGCTGGCAAGGAAAAAGGGACTGTCGGGCCAGTTCATCGTTGCCAATGAAAAGGTGAGGCCTGAGGGACATCTCTCCATCATCGATGAGATAGATGCCTCGCGCAACCCGGTGTACATCGTTTACGACACCGACGCCTATTCCTATAAGACCATCCTCGAGAATTTCTCAAGCAATCCCATTCCCAACGTGTTTGTGGGCACCTATAACCAACGCACGAAAACCATTATCACGGCCGAGGAGACCATGCAATGAAAAATCCCACAGAACCTATGTCGCACAAGGCACCCGTCGATGAAATCGTCATGAGGGCCATAGAGCCCGAGGACCTCGATTTTCTCTATACCCTGGAGAACGACAGAGAGATGTGGATGGTGGGCGAGACCAATGTGCCTTATTCACGTTTCACGCTCAACAACTATGTGATGTCGACATCGTCGGATATCTATGCCGACCGACAACTCCGGTTGCTCATCCAGAAAAACGATGGCAAGCCCGTGGGACTCCTCGACATTTTCAACTTCGACCCCAGGCATCGTCGAGCCGAGATAGGAGTGGCGGTTGTGCGCGAGGAGCGCGACAGGGGATATGGGCATGCAGCGCTGCTCAGGGCCATCGACTATTGTCATCGCATCATCCACCTGCACCAGGTGTATGCATTGGTCGACGAAAACAATAAGCAGTCGGTCAGCCTGTTCCAGAGTGCTGGATTCAAGACCACTTGTGTGATTAAAGACTGGGTTTATGACGGCGAGCACTATCATGATGCCCTGATGATGAATGTTTTTTTTGAAAAAAATACTTAAAATGTTTTGCGGATTGGAATTTTATTGATACTTTTGCATCCGCAAATCAGAACAGACACTTTTTTGGTGCGTTAGTTCAGTAGGTTAGAATGCCTGCCTGTCACGCAGGAGGTCACGAGTTCGAGTCTCGTACGCACCGCAGAGGAAGCCAATGGCTTCCTTTTTTGTTTTCCGGCATGGGCGATTGGCCCGGCAAGCCGCATTTTCTTAGCCACGTGAGACGGTCGGGTATGAAAATAAATCGCATTTTGTTTTGCTTTTCTCGCTCCTTTCACTATCTTTGCAACATGCTACCAACGGCAAGTCACACCTGCTATGCTTTTGTTTGATTAGAATAATGTTAATAGATATGAAACACATTCCACTACACCGTATTATCGCAATATGTGCCGTTATTCCTCTTGTCCTCGTGGCGATGGCCCAGGATGATGTCGAAGTGACGGTCGAAGTGCCTGGCACGCTACAGGAGCAATTGCTGATGATTGAGCCCAATGCGAGGAACGAGGTCACCAAACTCAAGGTGAATGGTAATATCGATGGCAACGACATGATGTTCATTCGTGAACTCTGTGGCGTCAAGAACATTTCCACACCCATCGAGGGAAAGCTCACTCATCTCGACCTCACCGATGCGTTCATCACAAGCACCGACAAGCCCTACATCTCGGTTTATGGCACCGACTTCACCACTCAGGATGATATTTTTGGATGTTGCTTCCTTTATAATTGCCGTCAATTGCAATCCGTGATGTTGCCACATACCATTCTGGGGGTCGACTCTTTCGCCCTGGCCAGTTGTTCAGGTTTGAAGTCATTGGAACTGCCGGTCAACATCAATTACATTGGATATGGGGCTTTGATTGGGTGCGACTCCTTGGAGTCGCTCGTAGTACCCAATGCCGTCGACTCCATAGCCACTGGCGCCTTTCAGAAGATGGCGGCCTTACGCGAACTGACGTTGGGCGATGGCATCACGGATATCGACAATTCATTGATTATGGGTGATGACAGCCTGAGGGTGATCAACGTGGGAACGCATTTCAAGAACTACCACCCTGTCGTGTTCTACACTGCGACAGCACTGGAAGAGGTCAATGTGACCTATACCAATCCATATCTTACTTCAGAGGATGGAGTTGTGTTCACGTACAACAAAGAAACGTTGCTCACTTTTCCACCTGCATCCAAGTTCTCCAACTATCAAGTTCCCGATGGGGTGAAGCGGATAGGCCACAGCGCTTTCTATGGCGCCAAAGGTCTCAAGGCTGTCTCCATGCCCGAAACGCTGACCGTCATCGACTCGCTGGCGTTTTTCAATTGCCTGGCCCTGCAGAATATCCAACTCGGTACGAAAACGGATAGTATCGCCTTTGGCGCCTTTGGTGTCATCCCCGGGTCGGAATTGGCGCCCTCTACAAGCATTCTGATTCCTCCCACGGTGTCGTCTATCGAGGAGGGGGCTTTCTTCTGCAACAATAAGGCCATCGTTGTCGATAGCGACAATTCGGTCTATGCTTCCGATGAAAACGGATTCCTTTACGACAAGCAGATGACCAGTCTATGCTGTGCTCCCGCACCAACGTCTTTCACCTTGCCTTCCACCGTCACCACCATCGGCGCGTATGCCTTGGCGGGATGCCAGTTGCCCTCGCTCTTCGTCAACGACAATATCACTACCCTCGGCAATGAGGCATTCGCCTATGCCACCGGACTGGCCAGCCTTTCCTTGGGTTCGGGTCTGACTCATCTGGGCGATATGTTGGTGCTGGGATGCAACAGCCTGAAGGCAGTCTACCTCTTCACAGAGAAATTCGACGATGAGAATGTGGCAGAGTATGCCTTCCTCGACGACGAGGGCTCTGTTCTGGAGCAGTGCACGCTGTATGTAAAACCTGGTCTTGCAGATTATTACTTCATGAAGCGGGGATTTTTCTCCGAGGAGTATGAGACTTTCTTCTTCGCCGACATCCAGGAGATGGAGAATCCCGATGGCATCAGGCCGGTCATTGGCAGTGCCAAGGGTGCTGCCCGCTATTTCTCTGTTGATGGAAAAAGGCAGCAGGGCGCACGTTCTGGTCTCAATATCATTCGCTTGCCCGAGGGTAAGTCGGTAAAACGCTTCTTCAAGTAACGCCGTGGCCGATGAGCAAGAACAAATCTCCCATCGTCGTTCCCGACGGTATCCACAGGGTGATGCTCCATGCGTGCTGCGCACCATGCTCCTCGGCCATCGTCGAGTGGTTGCTCTGCCATCACATCACGCCGATCATCTTCTATTTCAACCCCAATATCTTCCCTCGGGAAGAATATGAGATAAGGAAGAGCGAAAGCAAGCGGCACGCCGAGAGCCTCGGCGTGGAATGGATCGACGGCGACTACGACCACGGCGCATGGCTGGCTTGTGTGGAGGGAATGGAGCATGAGCCGGAGCGGGGCCAACGCTGCACCACGTGCTTCACCATGAGGCTCAAGGCTACGGCACAGATGGCCGTGCAGCGGCAGGTCGATTGGTTCACCACCACGTTGGCGTCGTCCAGATGGAAGAGCCTTGCCCAGATAGAGCAGGCGGGCCATGAGGCAGAGAAAGAGGTGCCGGGCTCGCATTTCTGGGCACAGAACTGGCGCAAGGGTGGCCTCTATGAGCGCCGCAACCTGTTGCTTCGACAATATCAGTTCTACAATCAGCAGTATTGCGGATGTGAGTTCAGCATGGCAAGGTTAAAGCCAATAGTACATGAAAAACCGGATAGTCAACCATAGAATATGAAATACATCAAATGGGGATTTATCGGCTGTGGTGAGGTGGCCGAACTGAAGAGCGGACCCGCCTTCAACGAGGTGGAGGGCTCAAGCGTCGTGGCGGTGATGAGCCGCAAGGAAAGCAATGCAAGGTCGTATGCCGAGCACCATGGCGTAGAGCGGTGGTATACCGACCCTCAGCAAATCATCAACGACCCTGATGTCAATGCCATATATGTTGCCACGCCTCCCTCCAGTCATGCCACTTATGCCATCATGAGCATGAAGGCCGGAAAACCCGTGTATGTGGAGAAACCCCTGGCTTCGTCGTATGAGGATTGCGTCCGTGTCAATAGGATAAGCGAGCAGACGGGTGTGCCTTGCTTTGTGGCTTATTACCGTAGATACCTGCCCTATTTCAGAAGAGTGAAGGAACTCATCCAAAACGGGGCGATTGGAAAGATCATCAGCGTGCAGGTGAGGTTCGCGTGCCCGCCACGCGAGGCCGATTATGCCAAGCTCGAGGATTTGCCCTGGCGGTTGAGGCCGGAGATTTCGGGGGGTGGTTATTTCTACGATCTCGCGCCTCATCAGATTGACCTCCTTCAGGAGTATTTCGGCGTGATTATAGATGCCAAGGGCATCTGCGCCAACC
>ONSV01000174.1 GCA_900320585.1 uncultured Prevotellaceae bacterium
TTTTCTTCTTGAGCAGTTCGGGCTCATCGACGACCTTCTTGAGCGCCATCATGGCGAGCAGCGGGATGGTGAACTCGGCGATGACCAGGATGGAAGCCACCGTGCGGAACTTGGAATACATGGGGAAATAATCGATGAAAAGGTCGGTGAGCCCCATGAAGTTCCTTCCCCACGAGAGGAGGATGGAGAGGATGGTGGCTGCCAGCAACGCCCATTTCATCGGTCCCTCAACGATGAACAAGCCCAGGATGAAGAGCATGAGTACGAACGCTCCCACATAGACAGGACCGCTGGTTCCGGGCTGCTCACCCCAATACTGTCCGATGCTTCCGTAGAGCTGATAGTACATGGGGTCGGCCTTCTCCATCGCCTTCTCGTTGGCAGCGATGGGCACCGATGCCCCACCCTTCACGTTGGGGATGAGCAGCGACCATGTCTCGCCGATGCCATAGCTCCACTGGGTGATGTAGTCGCGCTCCAGGCCACTGTCGGTCTGGTTGCCATTGTTCGCTTTCACCAGCTCGCTCTTACCCCTCATCGACTCCTTGGAGTACTCATAGGTATGGTATAGGCTGGAGAGATTGATGCAAATGCCCAAGGCCGCAGCCACCGCGCAAGCCGCCGAGGCCTTGAAGAACCTGGCCAGCTGCTTCTCCTTGAGTGCCTGCACGAAGAAAGCCACGATCATGAAGGCGATGATGAAAAGATAGTAATAGGTCATCTGCACATGGTTGGCATTCACCTCGAAAGCCGTGAAGATGGCCGTCACCACCAATCCCCAGAAATACTTCCCCCTGTATGCCAGCACGATGCCCGCTATCATTGGAGGCAGGTAGGCCAGTGCCCACACCTTCCAGATATGTCCGGCGGCGATGATGATGAAGAAGTAGCTGGAGAACGCCCATACTACAGCCCCTAAGGCTGCCAGCGTCTGCCTGAAGTTGAAGGCCCTGAGGAGGATGTAGAATCCGAGGAGGTAGACGAATACATACCACACATTGTCGGGCAACCACAGGTGGTAGGCCTTGACGGCTTGCGACAGCATGTCGGTGCTGTCGTAGGAAGGTGCTGTCTGGTAGGTGGGCATACCGCCAAAGGTGGAGTTGCTCCATCTTGTCCGTTCTCCGGTGCTTTGGTAATACTCCAAGGCCTCTTGCCCGGCCCCCCTTCCAGCAGAAGTGTCGTGCTGATAGAGGATTCTCCCCTCAAAATCGGCGGGGAAGAAATAGGCGAATGAGATGATGGCGAAGACGATTACCGCCAACAAGTCGGGCAGGCATTTTTTCAAAGTTTTCATGATTTCACTTTTATATTATTAGAGAGTGGTAGTGACGTAGCGAGGCCCATGCGCCTCGCATGCAGTGGCAAAGGTAATAAAAAATCACCGACGAGGCAAAAAAGAGGCCACATATTACGTTATGCCCTAAAAAAATCCCGGCCAGATGTATCTCTACATCCAGCCGGAATCAAACTATTATTCAACTCTCTCAAATGTTTTACCTTAAAATATAACGAAACACCTTATGTAAGACTCGCTAAAGCGATCTTTTATCGAAAAGATGTCATCCCGAATCAATCTTTTACCTACCAATACCTGGTAATTGAGGATTCGTTGTCGTAACCGACTGTGCAAATATACTAAGAAAAAGAGACGATTTATAGCATTTGAATTCGTTTTTCCAACAATTAATATGTTTTTTGACATAAATCAATTGTGCTTTATCATTTCGAGTCTTTTTTTGGGGTTATATTGTAAGAAAAGGAAGAAATGGGCTAATAAAAATTTGGTGTTCCAAAAAAAATTGCTATTTTTGCGGTCATAATGAAGTTGTAACCTAATACTATACCCCATACGTAAACTATCAAACCCTAATATTAACTTATATCTTAAGCTATGACGTTTACAATGATTATCCAGCTCCTGATTGTGTTAGGAGCGTTGTGGGTAGGTTCTCGCTACGGCAGTCTGGCCCTTGGAGCCATCTCCGGCATCGGCCTGGCCCTGTTGGTGTTCGGTTTCGGTCTGAAACCCGGCACGCCACCCACCGATGTAATTTACATCATCATCGCCGCCGTGACCTGTGCGGGCATCCTGCAGGCCTCGGGAGGTATGGACTGGCTCATACAGGTGGCTGAGCGGTTGTTGCGCAAGCATCCCAACCGCATCACGTTCCTGGCCCCCCTCTGCACCTTCTTCCTGACGGTGCTTGTAGGAACCGGCCACGTGGTCTACACCCTGATGCCTATTATCTGCGACATTGCCCTGAAGAAAGGCATCCGCCCGGAGCGTCCCTGCGGTGTGGCCAGTATTGCCTCGCAGGTAGGTATCACCTGCTCCCCCATCGCTGCCGCCGTGGTGTCGTTCGTGGCCATCTCCAATGCCAATGGTTTCGACATCACCATTCCACAGGTGCTGATGGTGAGCATTCCCTCGTGTGTCTGCGGATTGATGGCAGCCGCTGCCGCCTCCTACAAGCGTGGCAAGGACCTGGACAAGGATCCAGCCTTCCAGGCCAAGCTGAAGGACCCCGCCCAATATGCCTACATCTATGGCAACAGCGCCACCACTCTCGACAAGAAGATTGCTCCCGAGTCGAAGCGCGCCGTATACATCTTCTTTGCTGCCCTTCTGGTGATCGTGACCTTCAGTATGGCTTCCGTCTTCAAGGTAAACCTTCTTCCCAGCTATCCGAAGACCGTGGCCGTTGACAATGCCAAGAGCGTGAAGTTCAACGCCTTGAGCATCGACACCGCCCGTGTGGTGACCTCGATGGAGAACGGTGAGGAGGTGCACAAGCAAGAGATGGTGACCGTGCCCATCACCCCTGCCGGAGAGCTTGAGATGACTACCGACAAGCTGGTGAAAGCCGGCGTGGTGATAGAGAACGCCACCAAGAAGAAAGATACGCCGCTGGCCATGAACCTGGTGATCCAGATTGTGATGATCAGTGCCGCCGCCCTGATGATCATCTTCTGTAAGGCCAGTCCGAAGAAGGCCGTTGGAGGAGCCGTGTGGCAGAGTGGTATGGTGGCTGTCGTGGCCATCTACGGCATCGCCTGGCTGGCCAACACCTACTTCGACAACTACATGGAGGAAATGAAGCTAATGCTAAGTGACCTGGTGACGGCTTACCCATGGGCCATCGCCTTTGCATTCTTCATGGTGTCTGTGCTTATCAACTCGCAGGGAGCCGTGGTGGTGACCATGTTGCCACTGGCCTATGCCCTCGGCATCCCAGGTCCGATTCTGCTTGGTGTGCTGCCCAGCGTCTATGGTTACTTCTTCATCCCCAACTATCCTTCGGATATTGCGACGGTGAACTTCGACCGGTCGGGCACTACCGTGATTGGCAAGTACCTGCTCAACCACAGTTTCATGATGCCTGGCTTGATTAGCGTGATCACAAGTACGATTGTAGCCTACTTGCTCTCGCAGATCTTCTTCTAAATCCAATTTTTCAATCCATATACCATCTTGCCCGAATCCATTGTTCGGGCAAGATGGTTTACGTAGTATTCCAGGCAAGTGAGAAATCTGCCTGGAAACTGATTATCAGAACACCAACAACCATGAGAAAAATCATCATCACCGTGGCCCCCGTATGTCATGTGGGCAAACCCATCCCCGAAGAGTGCAAGAATCCCCTCACGCCCGAGGAGATAGCCGAAGACACCATCAACTGCTACAAGGCAGGCGCCTGCGAGGTGCATCTCCACACCCGCGACCTGAAAGGCGAGCAGACCTTTGAGCTCGACGTGTTCCGCGACACCATCCGGCGCATCCGCCAGCATACCGACATGATTATCCAGGGCTCCACCGGCGGGCTGTCCTCGCTCACCCTCGAGGAGCGTTGCGTATGCCTAAACGTGGACGAGGTGGAGGTGGCGTCGCTCAACATGGGGTCGGTGAATTTCGGCGAGACGGTTTATGTGAACACGCTCCCCGAGATACGCTACTGGGCAGCCCGGATGAAGGAGACCGGCGTGGTGCCTGAGATGGAGCTCTTCGACCTGAGTATGGTGGAGACCTGCACCCGCCTGGCCGACGAGGGTGTGCTGCGCCGTCCGCTGCACTACAATTTCTGCGTGGGCAAGGGCACGTCGAGCAACCTCTCTGCCACCGGCCGCAACCTGTGTTTCCTGAGCGACCTCCGTGAGCCAGGCACCAGTTGGGGCATCACCCACGACCAGATGGACGACTTCTCGATGCTGGCCTGCGCCATCGGCATGGGCGCCAATGCGGTGCGCATCGGTTTCGAAGACAGTTTCTACTATGCCCCAGGCCAGCGGGCTGCCACCAACGCCGAACTCGTGGAGCGCCTGGTGCGCCTCATCAGGTGCATGGGATGCGAGCCTGCCACCCCCGAGGAGGCACGCGCCATGCAAGGTATTCCACCACTGAAATAAACATTGACGATGAACTCACGCACACGAATGGTGGTGCTCGACGACGACCCCACCGGCATCCAGACCGTACACAGTTGCCTGCTGCTCACCTGTTGGGATAGCACCTCGCTGCACCAGGCCTTCATCCACGAGCAACCTTTCTTCTACGTGCTCACCAACACCCGAGCCATGAGCCGCGACGAGGCCGCCCTGGTGGTGCGCGAGGTGATGGAAGCCGTGCTCGCGGTGGCCGCCCACTACGACTACAGGCTGATTTTCGTGAGCCGCAGCGACTCCTGCCTTCGTGGGCACTTCCCCCTTGAGACCGACGTCATGCGCACCGTACTGGCCGAGCACCATATCCCGGTATGGCCCCGTATCCCGTTCGTGCCCGCCTTCATCGAGGCAGGACGGGTGACGGTAGGCGGCACACACTATATGCGCAGCGAAGGCAGGCTCATTCCCGTTGCCAAGACCGAGTTTGCCCATGACAACGTCTTTGGCTACCACACCTCCGTTCTCCGCGACTT
>ONSV01000217.1 GCA_900320585.1 uncultured Prevotellaceae bacterium
CGTGAACTCCGCCCACTTCGGCAATCTCTACACCACTGGTCCGAAGGAGTTCATCGAGAAATAGGTATTTTCAAGGAGTTCAGTAGTTCGGGAGTTCAGGAGTTCAGACATTACCACTTCTTGCGACAAATCCAAGGAGTTTAGGAGTTATGCCATCACCTTTGCCGACGGCCCTTCCATGCTGCATTCATCGTGGCACGATTGGCCTATTGTGAAAAAAAACGATTAAATTCTTTTTTTTTCCCATTGTTTGCAGTATCTTTGCAAAAAAATTGTGCGTATCCATTGGCTGCGCACCAAAAACGCAGACATGAAAAGAATTCTCTTCAGCCTATTGGTGGTATTCTCGTTCAGTGCCCTCCATGCCCAGGAATGGCGCGACGAGAACCGTTACCACGATCCCTTCGACATTTATTTTGGTCCTACCATAGGTGTGGCCGCCTCAAACATGACAGAATATGATGGCAAGTATAAGTTCGGACCTGAGATAGGTGCCTTCATACAAACTTATTTCTGCAATCATTTCGGTATGAGCTTTGAGTTGAACTACTCACGCGAGGGAACACGCGATGCATGGGCCAACTTCCTTACTGACGAAGAACTGGCAATCACTGACTCTGAGGGAAATGTAATATCCCATAGGGAGAGAGGCCCTTACAACTACAATATGGACTACATCAATACCATATACAAGCTGCGCTATTATCCTATGCACCGTCTGAATGTTTTCTTGGGTTTCAAGTTTGGAGTCCACATCAATGCAACTTGTACTCTCGACGATAAAGATACCGACATCAAGGGTGCTCTTCGTCGCCGAGCTGCCCATATCATAGGTGGATTTGGCTATGAGCTCGACAAGCTGAATATCGAGGCCTACTATTGCTTCCCCATCAGTCATTTGAGGAACAGCGAGTCGGCTGTTGGTTGGCGTGCGCTGCGCGATGCCAAGGAGAATGTGTTCATGCTTACGGTAGGCTATCGCATCAAGATTTACTAATCGCACACATTAATTAAATATAAAGAAACCATATCGGAAGGTCGGAACGACAAACGATATGGTTTCTTTTTTATGGGTATAGGAGGGATAGGCTGACGCCTATCACACGGTGGCTGAGGTTTGAGGTGAGATAGAGGGAAATCTCAAACATCGTGCAAGCCGAGAGCAGACGAAAGCTTGCTTTCAGTATGCTGAGGCGCCGCCGATGTTCATCATGCATAGCATGATTAATCTAAAACCTCAAACCTATTTCAGGAATTCGCGGATGCTCTCGAGGGGGATGCCGAAGTTGAAGTTGTCGCTGCCCACGAGCTTGGCGAAGTTCACTGCCACCACATTGCCATTCTCATTGACCACCGGACTGCCGCTTGAGCCCTGCACGGTGGGGATGCTGTAGGTGACACGCTCTCCATCAGGCGTCTGGGTAATTCTACCGCTTGTCATCTGCACGCTGATGCCCTTCTGGGTGTTGGCGAGCGCCAGGCCCGCGTTGTAGCCAATCATATAGAGTTGCTGGTCGATCTTGAGCTTTGCCTCACTATCCTTTCCGTTGAAATAGCTCTTGTTTCCCTCTCCTGCGAACCTGAAGACGTAAGCATCCTTGGGAGTGGTCTTGCTATCGAGCTGGAGCAAGGCGAGGTCGGCATTCTCCTTGTCCGACACCTTCAATATCTTGCAGGGGTTCTTGACGAGGAAGTCGGCCGGCGACTTCACCTTCTCGCCATCATAGGATATGCCGATGTTGCACACCGTACTCACCCTGATGGCATCAAGATTGGTGGTCTGTATGGTCCGGGCCGTCTGCGAGAGCTGCTCATAAATTTTCTTCAGCCTGCTTTGTTCGGCAACGATCTGCGCCAGCTGCCCATCGTCACCGGCAATGATATTCCCGAAGAAATCGTATTCCATATACTGCGATTTCTGCGCCTCGAGCATGTTGTATTTCGACAGCACCTGCCGTGCCGACATGGCACATTGCATGAGCGTTGCCCTGAGGATAGCCGCCAGGTTGGCCTTGAGCTGTGCCTGGTCGATATCGGTGATAGCCACATGCCTGTTGGTGACGAATTTGCCGTCATCGCTCACGAAGAAGC
Source organism: uncultured Prevotellaceae bacterium (assembly GCA_900320585.1). GTDB lineage: Bacteria > Bacteroidota > Bacteroidia > Bacteroidales > Bacteroidaceae > Prevotella. Next base: position 2,092 of record ONSV01000217.1, read on the forward strand.
CCGTTCCATTGAGCATCTGCGCGTTCTGCTTCGCCTCCATCTCATCGCTGGTGAAGCCCAGCAGGTTGCCGTTCTTGTCGATACCCGTGAAGAACAATTTGTTTCCGGTGGGCATTTCCACCTGGTAATAGAACTTGTTGAGCACAAGCACCACCCCACTCTTCTGTTCCTCGAAAATCTCCTCTGCCGATTTTTTCCCACACGACGCCAAAAGGAGAGGAATCAGCAAGAGGGTGGCGAATAAATACTTTTTCATAATGTGATGATTTAATTGGAGGATAGCCGGCCTGCTGTGGCCAGAGCCATCTATTTGGGTGCAAAAGTATGACTTTGCATTGATATTTGAAACATTTTTGGCGTTTTTTTGCACAGATTGACACAAGCGCTCAAAAACAGACAAAAATTTTAACCATTGAAACAATATTTTAGGATAATGCGTGTTTATAAAAAGTTAGAATAAAAAGTGAATTTACCTCAACTTAATAAAAGGAACGAATCATGTGTGGAATAGTAGGATACATCGGAACGCGCGAAGCCTATCCCGTGCTGATAGAAGGATTGAAACGTCTGGAATACAGAGGCTACGATTCGGCAGGAGTGGCACTCATCAATGGCTCAAGCCAGTTGAACATCTACAAGGAGAAAGGCAAGGTATCCAACCTTGAGGAATATGTCTCGTCGCACGACACGTCGGGCACCATCGGCATTGCCCATACCCGTTGGGCCACCCATGGTGAACCCTCGTCGGTGAATGCCCACCCCCATCTTTCGGAGAGCGGCCGTCTGGCACTGGTGCACAACGGCATCATCGAGAACTACGCCAACATCAAGGAATACCTGATCGGGAAAGGCTACCACTTCAAGAGCAGCACCGACACCGAGGTGCTGGTGCAGCTGATAGAGTTCGTGCAGCAGCGCTTCCATCTCGAGCTTGGTCTGGCCGTGCTCTATGCCCTCCGCCGTGTGGTGGGCGCCTACGCCATTGCCGTTCTCGACCGCGACCACCCCGACACCCTGATCTGCGCCCGCAAGAGCAGTCCGTTGGTAGTGGGCATCGGCGAGGACCATTCCGAGTTTTTCCTGGCATCCGATGCCCTTCCCATCGTGGGCTACACCAAGCACATCGTTTACCTGAACGACTGGACATCGACCTCGACAAGTTGGAGAAAGGCGGCTATCCCCACTACATGCTCAAGGAGATTTTCGAGCAGCCCCGCTGTATAGCCGACTGCATGCGTGGCCGTCTTCTGCCTCAGGAGAAGAAGATTGTGCTCAGCGCCATCAACCTGCACAAGGAGCAGCTGGTGAAAGCCAACCGATTCATCATCGTGGCCTGCGGCACCTCATGGCATGCCGGCCTGATAGGCAAGCAACTGATTGAGGAGTTCTGCAAGGTGCCCGTTCAGGTGGAATACGCCAGCGAGTTCCGCTACCGCAACCCCGTGATACGTCCCGATGACATCGTGATAGCCATCTCGCAGAGTGGCGAGACTGCCGACACGTTGGCCGCCTTCAATCTGGCGAAGGCCAATGGCGCCCTCTGCTTCGGCATCGTCAACTCGGTGGGTTCGAGCATAGCCCGAGCCTCCGACACCGGCATTTACATTCATGTGGGACCTGAGATTGGCGTGGCATCAACCAAGGCCTTCACCGGTCAGGTGACCGTGCTCACCCTGTTTGCCCTCGCCTTAGGCTATGAGAAAGGCACGCTCGACCGCAAGGTGTATGAGGAGAACATCGAGGAGCTGTCGCACATCCCCGAGAAGATAGAGCGCATCCTCGCCCAGAACGATTACATCCGCGACATTGCCCGCACCCTCACCTACGCCCGCAACACCCTTTATATGGGCAGGGGCAT
>ONSV01000208.1 GCA_900320585.1 uncultured Prevotellaceae bacterium
CTTAGCCTTTGCGAAGTCCTGAGCCTTGATGGCAGCCTTCACGTCAGCGGTGAACTTAGCGAGGTTCATCTTACCAGAAGCGGTCTTGATAGCGAAGAAACGCTCGATACCGAGGCAGATAACGGTGAAGAGAAGGGTAAGGATAAGACCTACCACGAAACCTCCCTTATACACTGTACCGAGAAGGTTAGCAGGATGACCGCTGCGGTCGCCACCGATGAAGTTGTCGGGGTTACCCATAACGAAGTACCATACGCCATAACCTGCGAGAGCGCAAATTACGAGGATAATCCATGCAGCTTTTACACCCTGAAAGCCCGATTTTTTAGCTGGGGCTGCAGCCTTTGTTGTTGTTGCCATAATGTAATTAATTTTAATTTTTAGTTATGAAAAAATTTAAGTTTATAATTTGTCTATATTCAAAACACCTCGCAAAGATAACAAAATAAAGCGGGACACAAGCGCAATTAAGAACTTTTAACTCGGATTTTATTGTTTTATTTCAATTTTGCGACTGTATCCTTGATTCGTTTCATTGCTTCGACGATATTTTCGTCACTCGTAGCGTAGCTCATGCGGAAGCATTCGGGGTCGCCGAAAGCATCGCCGCCGACGGTTGCCACATGACCTTTTTCCAAGAGGTACATCGCAAAGTCGGTGGAGTTGCTGATCGTCGTCTCGCCATCGCTCTTGCCATAGAAGCTGGAGCACTTGGGGAAGAGGTAGAAGGCACCCTCGGGCACATTCACCTCAAGGCCGGGGATTTCCTTGGCGAGGCGCACGATGAGATCGCGGCGGCGCTCAAAGGCCTGGCGCATGTCCTCTACACACTGTTGGTTGCTGGTGTAGGCAAACTCTGCGGCTTTCTGGCTGACGGAGCATGGGCCGCTGGTGTACTGGCCCTGCAGTTTGTTGCAGCCTTTCACGATCCACTCGGGGGCGGCAATATAACCGATACGCCAGCCTGTCATGGCGTAAGCCTTGGAAACACCGTTGACGATGATGGCGCGCTCCTTCATACCCTCAAACTGGGCTATGGACTCATGACGGCCAACATAGTTGATGTGCTCGTAGATCTCGTCGGCCAGCACGAACAGATCCTCATGGCTGAGGATGACGTCGGCCAGAGCCTTGAGCTCTTCCTTATTATATACACTGCCCGTAGGATTGCTGGGCGAGCAGAGGATAATCATGCGGGTCTTGGGGGTAATGGCGGCTTCCAGCTGATCGGCAGTCATCTTGAAATTTTGGTCGAAACCGGCTTCCACAATGACTGGTTCGCCTCCGGCGAGCTTCACCATCTGCGGATAGCTGACCCAGTAGGGAGCGGGGATGATGACCTCTTCGCCCGGATTGACAAGGGCCATGACGGTATTGCAGACACTCTGCTTGGCACCGTTGGAGACCAGAATCTCGGCTGGTGTGTAGTGAAGGTGGTTCTCGCGCTCCAACTTACGGGCAATGGCCTGGCGCAGATCAGGGTATCCCGGCACTGGAGAATAACGTGAGTAGTTTTCGTCGATGGCCATCTTTGCGGCCGTCTTGATATGGTCGGGCGTGTTGAAATCAGGTTCGCCGACGCTCATGTTGATCACGTCGATGCCCAGGGCTTTCATTTCTGAACTTTTCTGTGACATTGCCAGCGTGGCAGAGGGTGCCAGGCGCTGTAATCTGTTGGATAATTGTGCCATATTTGATGAAATTTTGTGCAAAAGTAAGCAAAATAATTCTGAATGCGCAAGAAAAAAGTCACTTTTTCGCGTAATTGGCTTAATTCGTGACAATTTGAGCGCTATTTCAGATGAAGGGTGTGCCCCATGCGGTTCTTCTTTGTCTCCAGATAGCGCAGATTATAGGGGTTTGGGGTTACCTCGATGGGGACGTTCTCGATGATTTCGAGGCCGTAAGCCTCCAGTCCTACTCGCTTCACGGGGTTGTTGGTCAGCAGGCGCATCTTGTGGACACCCAGGTGGCGCAGCATCTGGGCGCCGCAGCCGTAGTCGCGCTCGTCGGGCTTGAATCCCAGGTGGACGTTGGCATCCACGGTGTCGAGGCCTTCTTCCTGTAGCTTATAGGCCGCAATCTTATTCATCAGACCGATGCCGCGGCCTTCCTGCTGCATGTAGATCACCACGCCTTTGCCTTCTTTCTCAATGGCCTGCATGGCTTTGTGGAGCTGTTCGCCGCAGTCGCAGCGCTTGCTCCCGAGGATGTCGCCAGTCATACAAGAAGAATGTACGCGCACGAGGATTGGCTCGTCGTCCTTCCATTCGCCCTTGATGAGGGCCAGATGCTCCAGGCCGTTGCTCTTCTGACGGAAGGGGATGAGGCGGAAATGACCGTAATCCGTCGGCATATCTACCTCTTCGCCCACCTCGATGAGCGACTCTTTCTTCAGTCGGTAGGCAATCATATCCTTGATGCTGATCAGCTTCAGGTTCCATTCTCTGGCAAAAGCGATGAGTTCAGGCAGACGGGCCATGGTGCCGTCTTCGTTCATGATTTCCATGAGGGCTCCGGCAGGGTAGAGACCGGCCATCTTACAGAGGTCGATGGCTGCCTCGGTGTGTCCGCTGCGGCGCAAGACGCCGTTCTCCTGAGCATAGAGCGGGTTAACATGGCCAGGGCGCCCGAAGGTCTCGGGAGTGGCGGCAGGATCGGCAAGGGCCTTGATGGTCTCGGCACGGTCGTGGGCAGAGACGCCCGTCGTGCAGCCTTCGAGTTTGTCGACGGTCACGGTGAAGGGGGTACCCAGCACAGAGGTGTTGTCCTGCACCTGATGGGGCAGATCCAGTTCCTTGCAGCGCTCGATGGTGATGGGTGCGCAGAGTACGCCGCGGGCATGTTTCAGCATGAAGTTCACCTTCTCGGCGGTAATCTTTTCGGCGGCGATAATCAGGTCGCCTTCGTTCTCGCGGTCTTCGTCATCCACGACAATCACGAAATCTCCTTTCTTGAAGTCCTCTACGGCTTCCTCTATGGTGTTCAGTCTGAAATCTTCCATTTCCTTATACCTTATTTATATATAATATAGTAGTTCTTCTTAACGGTTTGCCAGTTCCTGTGCCTGGGGGATGATGCGCTCGCTGGTCTGGCGAATGGTGCGCACGTCTTTATAAAGGCGCAGTCTGAAGCGTATCATTCTGATCTGCTGCTACCCAAACTGCATAAATCTTAATCCCGTCAAGAGTCGCTCCATTTCTAATTTCGTTTGTAATAGTAATAGTTTCATTCGGACCATAAATCGTTGCCCCATTAGTTGGAGTAGCATTCGCATCGAAACTCCATCCCACAAACCCATAACCAACTCTGGAATAATTACTAGCATAAAGCGTAATCGTATCATTAACTTCCACATTAGGGTGACCAACACTACCCATCTCTCCCGTACTCGCCCCATTCCCATCATAAACGACATCATAAAGCACACT
>ONSV01000077.1 GCA_900320585.1 uncultured Prevotellaceae bacterium
AGGTCTGGAAAGCGGTCAGCGTCTGCTCATTGGTCGCTGCCTTCAGTTCGGCCAGCGAGAGGTGGCTGTCGCCATTGGTGTCGAAGGCATCGAGGCAGGCCATTTGAGCATTGATGTCGACGAAGGTGATGCCCGGATTCACGGCAGCATGGTCGGTACGTGTCATGATGCGGTGGGTGAACTTACCCAGTTTGCCCTCAAAGACTTCGAGCCATGTGAGTTGCCGAAAGTGGGGCGTGTTGTGGAGTTTCCCTGGAATATAGTTATTGTTGACAGGCACTACAATGCCCATTTCGCTGTCCCACTCGATGGTAGATTCCGTGGTGTCGTTTGTCTTCCAGTCTACGGATGCCGGCTCGAATTGAATCTGACGGCTGAAGCCCATGAGGAAGTTGTCGGACGTCTTACGGTAACTGTCGTAGTGATAGTCGATATCTGTGCGGAAAGGCACCGACATCAGTTTGCCCATGTCGGTCTCGGCAAAGGTGCGGAGTGTGGGGAAGTAGTTGGGCGTGAAGGTCCACAGTTTGCGCTTGCCCAGTGTGGAGCAGATTTCGTCGAGGGTGTAGCCGGTGTTGGCTTGCTCGTATCCTTTCAGCCAGTAGCAGTCCTTGATGTAGTCGCGGCCCGACATGCTGATGAGTTGCCCTGTGTATTCCAAGTCGTCGGAGATGACCGACACCACGCTCAGGCAGTTGATGACTTTGCCCTTGTTCTCGTCGGTAAGACTGACAAAGGGCGAGAAGTCGCTGAGAATGCTGGTGTGGAACACGCCCGAGATGCAGTCTTCGATAGTGGCTTCGGGATTGCCGGTGCCTATCGTGGAGCAGAATCCGCCTGAGTAAGACTTGTCGCTGTCATCGCCGTAGTAAGGGTCGTTATAGGGGTCGAACGAAAAGCCTTGGGCAATGCAGTTGATGATATGACCGTCCATCGTGCTGGCAAAGACGCCTGAGTGGCGCTGGAAGTTGGCATCGACAACGGCAAGGTTCTCTATCTCGGCCTTGCTTCCCACGTGGCCGAAGAGCCCCATGCCCTGGGATTCCATGAAGGGACCGATGATGAAGTGTCCGCAGCCGTCGTAGTGGGCATTGAAGTTGCCGTTGACCCACGGGTGGCAGCCATCTTTCACAAAAAGCGTTCCGGTGTATACCTGGGGGTTGAGCGTGATGTCGCAAATCTGCTCAAAGTGCTCGCCCGCCTTGTTGTTGAGCACGGCGTAGGCCAACTGTGCCCCGTTCTTGATGATGAACGGGTCTTCTGCCAATCCCTTACCATAGGCATAGGCAGTGGCGACGGAGCCGTCCCACGGCTGGTCGACGGTGATGGTGAACTGCACCTGCTTGCTGCCACCTATGGGTTTCGGGTGGTAGAGGTTGGCGTCGGGCGTGGAGACCGTTGAGGCGATGGTGAGTAGCGTGGTGCCGTTGCTCACGGCAGTGGCAGTCTTGTCTTTTATCTTCAGAATGTCGGAGGCGGGCATGGTGTGGTCGGTACGTACCTCGATGGAGCGGTGGGTGGAGGGCTCCTCGTAGGTCAGTTCCTTGCCGTTGAGCGAGACGGTGGAAACAAAGTCCCAGGCACAGTCGCCTCGGCGTATGCCGGCTGGCAGGGCGCAGAGCCATGCCCCCGGCTGGTAGAGGGTATTGGTCTTGTCGATGGTAGCGGGGTCGAACAGCAACTTGGTGGCGGTGCTCATCCCTTCGGTTTCATTGTCAATATAGTCTTTGCCCGTCCACTCGGTCTTGGTAAACACCATGGGATAGAGGCCTTCCTGCAGTTGGAAGCCCACGGTGGCGTCTTCGCTGACGTCGAGCAGTGCGACTTTGCCGGCGTCGCCGCTCGTCAGGTCATAGGTGTTGAGTGGTTTCACGGTGATGTGCGTGGAATCGCTGCCTGTCACGTTGCCATTGAACATCAATTGGTCGTAATAGCAGTTGGCAATGGTCTGGACAGCCTTGCTGCATTGGCCGACGATGGCTCCACTCAGTCCTGTGGAAGACTTTGAGAGGGTGCCCACCATGAGCGAATAAGAGACTTGCAAGTCAATGTCGCCAAGGAAGCGTCCGCAAATGCCGCCAGCCGCCTGGGCTGATGTGCCGTCGACATGTCCTCCGAAAGAGCAGTATTTCACTTCGTTTTTGGCAATGGACGAATCGTCCATCAATCCTATAATGCCACCTACGTTGTTGGTGGCACTCAGCCGTGACGTGCTGGAGCAGGCGATAAGTGCACCTATTAATTCGCCATGATTCAACTGGCCACAGATGCCACCCACTTTGAATCCGTTGATGGTACCCGAAGAGGTGCAGCCTTCAATCATGTTGCCGCCTGAAGCATAACCCACGATGCCTCCAACAAATGACTTGCCCGCATTGGTAAGGGTGATGTCGGCAGAGGCAGCGCAATCGTGGATATCGGCATTCGAAGTCAATTTTCCGCAAATGCCACCCGCGTAAATGGTTTCAAGACTGTGGATGGTCACATCGGCCGTGCAGTGGGCGATACCCTCAGCATACATTGCATCCATTTCGCCTGTAATGCCGCCGATGGAAAGCGACAAGTTGGTTCCTTCGTCTCTGTTGGCTGTGATGGAACCCTCAACGGCAACATTGTAGATTTGGTTGGGAAAATTGACTACGTGAGAGCCATCTTTGGCTCCATGAAATTCATTGTAATACGCCTCTCCGCACAGCAGGCCAATGGGTAACTGCAGCATGAGCCGCTTTTGCCCATTATTGCTATTATGGTAAGATATTCCGGCGTCTGTCAGGGTGAGGTTGCCCACATATCCATTGATGCAACCAAAAAGGCCCAATGCCTTTACGGTGCTGGTGCTGGCCACGCCCTTCCAGTCGATATACATGCCCGAGATGGTGTGGCAGTGCTCGGGCTGCCATTCCTTGGCTTCGTTGATTTTCGTGATGTCGACGCCAAGGAATATGCCATAGAACAGATTTGTTGACGAATGTCCCTTGTAGCCGATGGGAATCCACTGTACGCGGCGGCCGTCGACAGTCTTGTTGAGGTTGATGTCAGCTCCAAGCACAATTACTTTGTCTTGGAGATCCCGTGCATTTTCCTCATTGACGATGTATGACAGTTGAGCCAGTTGCTCGGGCGTGGTGATGACGATGGGGTTATCGAGTGTTCCCCGTCCGTTGATGTCGAGCGAGGTGTCGCGATAGTCATACCACGTGGGACCGTCGAACCCTTCGACGGCATGTCCGGCTATAGATGACAGCAGCAGCAACGTGAGGCTGATAATCCATTGTTTATTCATAACTATACTTGAAGATTTCGTTACCAGTGCTAATGATGTAGATACCACGAGTGGAGAGAGGGATGTTGAGCGTAGTGCCTGCTGCCTTCGGTTCATTATAAATAAGGTAGCCGTTGAGGCCGAACACGCGGACATTGCTGCCCTCCTGGATGCCAGACAGACGGATACCGCCATCGTAGCGCTCCACAAGGGTGTGGTGCGTGGGCACGGCGCGTCCATACCGCAGGGCATCGATATAGGTGGGATCGTCGGAGGGGAAGAGGGTCACCGCTGAGGCGTTGCGCCCGGCAGTGGCATTCTTGACAACAGTACGACGGCTGTCGAGGGCCTTCAGATTGACGATGGTGGGAAAGATGTAACCATCGATAATCTCGGTGATGCCACTGACATAGACGGTGGCATAGGCCTTGCGCCTGTTGCCCACCTGATGGAAGTCGGCATCGGTAACCAGCGTCTGTGCCTGATGAGTGATGGTCTCTGTGACTCCAAGGCGAGGATGAATGCCAAGAAGCAGTCCGGTGTTGGGCAGCAGACCGTATGTGGAGCGGTCGGTCAGTTCGATGAGGAACGTGTTGACACCATTCTCGGCATCGATGTGGCGGTTGACGATGCGGCAGTCGATGTCGTTGTAGGCCACCAGTTCACGCTCAAACACCTTCACACCACGACGAAGGTTGCGATGCTTGCCGAGGCGGGTGGTCTGCGAGGAGTTTCTGAATACATTGTCGTAGAAAACGTGTACCTCGCTCTCCATATATCCGTCGAATTCGTCGGTCAGGGGGTAGTTGACGGTAAATGACTTTTTCGTCAGCGGAGCCACGAAAGCATCTTCGATGGGGAGGGTTGTGCCGTTGATGACTACCTCGGCGCCGTTGATGGAAGAGGTGCCGGTATTGCTGATGGTGACGTTGACGGGCAGAGAGGCACTGGCCAGGAGGGCTTCGCGTGAGTAGGTGACGTCGGCCTCAAAGCCATTGGTGAATACCTTCTCGTTCTTCATGATAACGGCACCACCGCCATTGGGGTCGGCCAGGGAGTAGACAACCGCCACACGGTCGTCGTTGAGGAAACCGTCGAAGTCGATGAGTTGCAGCGAGTCGGTGGCAGCAGCGACGGTGAGGGGATAGGTGACGGCGGGCGTGTCTGACAAATGGATGCGCGAGGCATTGAGTACAGTGCCCAGACTGTCGGTGCTGTAACTGCCCTCGGCTGGGTCGCGGATCACATTGTTGGCCTCGGTCCAGAGCACGGCGAAGTCCTGGGCATTGTCGTTGCTGCGGTCGCAGATGATTTTCACGCGGTCAGGGGTGCTATGGTCCACACCGATGTCGCATCCGGCATGGCCGTCGCCATGTCCGTCCATGGAGAGGGTCTTCACAAATACCTCACGCACACTGTCGCAGCGCTCGTAGGCCATGGCAATGACAGCATGCTTACCCACGCGGTTCATAAAGAAACTGTAGGGCGAGATTTGCTCGTCGACGTAAGTCACCTTGTTGCTTCTCAGGGGCTTCGAGGCATAGTACATGTGGACGCTGTCGGTGAGGGCATTGTAGACGCTGGCTCCCACGAGCACGGTGTCGCCACGCATGATGAGGTCGTAATGGTTAACGGCCTGCTGGGGGTTGATGTCGAAGAGGAGGGTGGGCTCGCTCCATCCCGTGGCGGGCTCGTAGGTGCGGAGCAGCAATCCGCCTTGGAGGGCGTAACTGTATATGGAGTCTTTGGGGAGGGTGTCGTTGATAAGTGTCATCTCACCATGCTGATAGACCAGGGCTGCCTTTCCGTCTTGCTGCACGGTCACCACGGGGTTCTGGTCCAAGTAGCCGTCGTCGGGGGTGACAACGGTTTCCATCCATTCGTCGGACCCTCGGCGCATGGCGGCCTTGATTTGGATGTGGCGGTTCTGCTCAAGGGTGCGCTGCAGCGCATTGTCATCGTTGATTTCCTCGTTGACTACGGTTGAGCATACTTGCTGATAGGCCACCACCTCTGGTTCGCCGCACTTGGAGCGCATTTGTTGGGCTGCAGCCAGACCGGGCGATGAAACATTGACGTGTTTCCCTCCTTCCTCCAGACAGCAGATGGCCACATGGTCGTCGTTGTAATCGGAGGGGGAGCCCATGGCGTTGTATACCACGTGATGGTCGTCGATGAAATGGGGATTGGCATTGATAGCCACGTCGGTCACCAGAGGATAGCCCATGTCGGAAGCCTTGGGAGCCCTCACCGGGCGGTAGGCATTTGCAACGGTTGACTGGGTTGCATCTTTGGGAATCCAGTAGGGGAAGTCCTTGTGGTAGGGATTGTGGCCATTGTTGGGGATGAAGAATTGCTTGCCCCATTTCCAACCCATCTGATAGGACATGTGGCAGAAGAAACTGCGCAGGTAAATATGGGCTTCTATCAGGGCAAGCAAGGTAAAGCGGGTGCCCAACCCATACTCCTTAAGCATGAATGGCTTGGCAACGCCTGCCTCGGCCGACAACTTGGCGCCTGCACGCATATTGATGCCGCAGTCGGCTATAGGGTTGCGCTTGGCCTTGATGCCAAACCATCCGCCAGCCCTTGCCGAGGCTCCCAGACCGGCGAAGAAGCCCATGTTTTCCTTGCTCATGGCTTTTTTGTTGAACGACATGAGTGCTGCGTCGAGACGAACATTGAGATCGAAGACGGCACCAAAGTCAAGTTCGAGGGGCACCAGTTTGGTTACTTTATTCACCGTGCCGATTTTGCCGTTGGTTGGCGGTGTCCAGAACCAGCCGAAACCACCCTCAAGATAGCCTGAGAATTCGCTGATCTGGAAGTCGCGGAATTTCGGCAGTTTGGCCTGTATGGCAAACCTCGCGCCGCCACCAAAGTACCAGCCAATGTGGTTGGCGTTGACCTGGAAGATGCGGTTGGCCTCCTTGGCAGCCCAGTCGTCAAGTTTCTCACTGCCACCTGCCAGGGTCATGGATGCGCTCTCAAGAGGCTGGTTTTCTGCTTCATCAAATTTAAATGTCGTCTTGTTCCAGCTGGAGTAGTCCTTCGCAGCGGTGCGGGCGGTTTTCTTCTTGCCTTGGTCTTGATCGGGGTCCACACCATTGTAGACGAGTTGGATATACCATTGGAACAACTGTTGGGAGATGTCGATGGTGCTGCCGGTCTTGATGGTGAATTTATTACTAATCTTGAGATTGAATTCGGGTGCGGTGCCGAAGCCGAAACCGCCGTCTTCGAACGCCCGTGATGCCTCGTCGGCATCATTGGGGGTATTGACGCTCTCCTGGGCATGTTCTTCCACCTCTTTCTCTTGCTCCTCCTGATTGAAATACACATTGCAGAGACGAGGGAAGCCCTCATAGGTAGACGTCGGGGTTTGGAGCGTGAGCACCACTTCGGTGTTGTAGGGCAGGTCATCGGTCAGGTCGTAGCGGGTGAAGAAATAGTCGCGGGTGAAGTGGGTGAACACCTTGCTGCTCACAATCTCGGTATCGATATTCCTGAGGGTAATCTGGCGGCCGCTCTCCACCTCTCTGGCTGTCATCGAGCAAGTAGGCGCGGCGCTTCCCTTTGGACAGGAGAAGGTGACCTCCATTTGGGCAAACTTCTCCGTGGGATCGTTGTTGAACAGTTTGGGATACTCGGTTCCGCCATTGTCCATGAACGAGATGGTCTCAACAGGCAAACGCCCGGAGAGATTGAAATCTTGCTCCTCGCAAACGGCATAGTCGATGGTATCGCGTGTGACCGCCACATGTATGTCTTCCATGTAGCGCAAGTATTGGTCGCTGATGGCAATGCCACTGGCATCGGGCTGTCCTGCCTTCAGCGTGAGTTTCGCCGTACAGAGTTCCTCATCGAGAATGCGTGATTCGGCTGCGGCAGCACCCTTGTAGCGGTAGAGCATGGGCAGGTAGCCAGGCACGAGAATCTCGACGTAGGCATGATGGGCGTAGGTGTGAATAAGATGTGAGCGGCTCGCGGCATCGTAACCCAGATACGACAGCGATTCATCATCTATGTATTGACCCTTGCCGTCGACGCGGTGGACGTTGATGTTGGCGTTGGTGATGCGTTCGCCGTCTTCTGTAAACAACTGCAGGAAGAGGGTGTCGTACCTCTCGAACAGGCCGGTACCCAACCAGTTGAAGTTCATCAACTCGCGGTTCTCATGCTTGGTGAGATTGAACATGGTCTCCAACCGCGGTATCTCCATCTTGTTGTCGATGTCGATGCCCGAATGCATGAATTCCATGTTCATGCGCATCTTGTCGTAGCCTTCGTTCTCGTTGCCGGTGACGAAATAGACGTCGGTAAGGGTGTGGCCTTTGGGCACGTAGAAACTCTGGAAACAGGTGGAGCGCAGTTGCAGTGTGTTGCGCTCTAACTGCGGCTTGCCTTCGGCATCGGTATAGGTGGTGACATACTCCATGCCGTAGGTATTTCCCGTAGACTGCCGCTTCTGGTCGAGTTGGAAGATGTAGACGTTTTCATTGTCCCAGTCGTATACCCAGTAACGGAACACGATGGGCTTGTCCTTGCTTCCCTTCTTCCTGACGGTGACTGTGACGTGGTGGTCGGAAGAAAAGAGCGGCATGTTGGCAAAGAAATAACTGCTGGTATTGAGCGCCAGCTTGTAGGGGTTACCCTCGTCGGTCTTGACGCCATAGTCCACCTCCACCTCATAGATACCGGTTCTTCCACTACCGTCGTTGATACGGAAGGCGAGCAGCGTCTCGTCACGCATACGCCAGAACAGTTCCTGGTCTTCCAACCCTTTCATGCGCGGGTCCTTCAACATGTCAGTGACGGCCTTTACATCAACGGCATTTCCGTCGATGGCTCCGTTCGTGACCTCCTTCCACGTGAGTTGCTGGGCAATCTTACGGGTACTGCTGAAATCGGTCACGTTGGTCACATCCTTCGCATAGTAGAGTTTGAAGTCCTGGGCTGCAACACCCATGACCATCAGCCAGAAGATGGCCAATGTGTATATTGATCGTCTCATATGTGGATAGTAAATTGGTCCTTAGTTATTTACCTTGTTTCTTTAGCCTATAAAAATAGTAGTTATTTCTGAAACGAACAAAAAATTGAGGTAAATAAATTTGTTTTCTACCTACTTTTTATCCAAAAGTGTGGTTATTTCCATGCTTGGAGTTCGCTGATTTAATGACAACAGCATGGCATGCAGTGTAAGTCCTGCACCTCCAAGCGGTGACCATGGTCACAGTTCTCACTGATTAGATTAAAGTCGTGACAAAGCCCCCACTACTTCACTCAATACCGATTATCTTGTGGGTCTGCAGAGAGAGATGCCATTCGGGATGCTCCTTGATATATGCCACGCACTGGGCTGTCAGCCGGCGGTTCTTGGCAGGGTCGCCGGTGTCGCAGGGTTGGAGGCAGAGGTAGGTGGAGCCGACGAAGGCCTCGGGGCACTCAGGAGGATGGATGCCGTCGAATACCACTTTCACCTCGTCGGCCCGACGAATGACAATGGGCAGAGGATGGTCTACGAAACTGGTCTTGGGCGATAGCGTCACCCAGTCTATACCCTCGGCGATAGCGTGGGTGCCGTTGGTCTCCATCGCTATGAACAACCCCGCATCGTGCAGCTTGTCCACAAATTCGGTGTCGACTTGCAGCGAAGGTTCCCCTCCGGTGAGCACCACAAAACCACAGTGCAGCCAAGGTGATATGGCATCGATAATCTCGTCGGCTGTCATCGGGCGAAAGGAATCGAAGTCGGTGTCGCAGAAAGGGCAGCGCAGGTTGCACCCGCTGAAGCGGATGAACACGGCAGCCCTCCCCGTGTGGCGCCCCTCGCCTTGCAGGGAATAGAAAATATCGTTGATACGGTATGTCTTGCCCATCAGCAGCCTATAATAGGAATTTCGCGTCGATGGGGAAATGGTCGTCGTAAGCCTGGGCAATGTTGCCGCCCGACTCCTCGACGATGGCGCGGTAGCATGCGGGGAATTGCTCCACTACCCAAGCCGCGATGTTTTCGGCAGTGGGGTTGAAAGGAAGCAGTTCGTTGAAGTTGCCATGGTCAAGATAACCTGCAATGGCTTTCTTCACATGCTTGAAATCTTCCACCATCCCCTGGGGGTTCAGTTCCTGGGAGGCCAGATAGACGGTGATAATCCAATTGTGCCCATGCAGCTGGCTGCATTTGCTGGGGTAGGGCAAGGTCAGCTGATGACAGCCGGCCACTTCCATCCTTTTTGATATACAGTACACCATGGGCAGCTTATTTTCGTGAGTTGATACAATGGAAAAAAGCTGCCACAACATGGGTGGTTAGGGAAAAAACAGTAGTCATTTTTTCAGTGTTTTGATAAATTCGGCTGCAAAGTTACGCATTTTCCCCGACCGTTCCAAATCTTTGGCGCTAATAATCAGCACTTTCACCCTCATCAATCTCTTCTTGGGGTTCGCCGAGTTGCTCATCAAGGCTGCGGTTGAGCGGGAGTAGAGTCATATGGTGTTGAAATTTTGGAAAATACCAAAAAATAATGTATTTTTGCCGGAGATAACCAAAGATATGGAAAACGATGAAAATACTATTCGCCTCACTCATCCTGGCTGCCGCCTCTTGCATCACCTCATGCAATGCGAGCAACCCTGCTACTGATGCCACGCAGAAGTCGAAATGCCCCATCAAGAAAGAGACGACAGCCATCCGCTACACCTTTGCCTACAATTCGGGTGTGGGTGCGCGGGAAGAATACGACATCACGCCCGACTCCGTGACGTGGCGATATATCGACTACCGAAATGGATTCACCCTCAGCGACGCGGTGGTATGCGACAAAAATGACTACATTGCCCTTATCGAGACTCTGTCGCAGGTAGCGTTCAAGGTGCGTCGTGACAATCGTGTCCCCTCAACTGGCGGAGGCGGTTATTCCTACGCTTTTTTCGACAGCAACGGCCAATACCTCGGCTATGGCGTTGTCAACAACATCGCCTCTGGTGACAACAAGATTGCCGAAGAGGCCATCAGCCAATACCTCGACGCTCACCCGACTGCCGGCAAAAAGGCTGTCGAGGAGGCCAAAGAGAAAGGCATGCTCTATATCGATATCGAGGAATTTCCCGAAACCTTGGCGCCATATAGGGTGAAGTGAGCATGGATGTGCTCACTTCACCTTAAAGGCATCACAGGCTTTGGAGAAACTTGGTGAGGCTGTCTTTGGAGTCGAGGCCGATTTTTTGCCTGATTCGGTAGCGGCTGATCTCAACCCCTCGTGTGGAAATGTTGAGCAACGGGGCAATCTCCTTCGACAGAAGGTTCATGCGGATATAGGCA
Organism: uncultured Prevotellaceae bacterium; assembly: GCA_900320585.1. Classification (GTDB taxonomy): domain Bacteria; phylum Bacteroidota; class Bacteroidia; order Bacteroidales; family Bacteroidaceae; genus Prevotella. The sequence goes on from ONSV01000077.1 coordinate 10,587, forward strand.
CAAATCATCTTCTCTTTGTGCGAGAGGGCAGGATACCGCTCCTCGAGGGTCTGCAGGAATTGGTGATGAACGGCGTCGAATGAGCTCTTGAAAGCCTCCAGGTCGTCGTCGTGCTCGATGTTGGTGTCTATTTGTCCGATAAGACGGGTCACACGTCGCTTGATGGTGGAGAGCAACTCCGACTTCTTGATTTCCGCACTCGATGGAAGGGCGTTGTTCAGACTCACGGCGGTCTTCTTGATGTCGAGGAGCATCTCATTCTTGCGCACCACGTCCATTCTCGAACTCACCAGTTCCTGCTCGCGGGCATGAAGCTCAATCTTCAGTTTCTCCTCACGTAGCGTGGCAATCTCTTCCTCTTGCTCCTGTATCTGCTCGTTCTTCTCGGCAACGAGTTGCTGTCGGCTTTTCTGCAGGCGACGATAGCTCAGGTATATGGCTGCCAACAACAGGAGGGCATAGAGGATGTAGGCCCACCAGGTGCGGTACCACGGGGGGAGAACGGTGAAGTTGAACGAGGTCTCCTCGGGCTGGTCGAGGCCTGTCATCATGATACGCAGGTGGAAGGTGTAGTTGCCTTCACGCAGGTTGGTATACTCCTTGATCCTTCGGCGGGTATAGGGACTCCATTCCTGCTCGTCGGAACCCTCGAGCCAATAGCTGTATTGCACGGTCTTCGTGGGGTCGTAGTTGTTGGTGCTGTACTCCAGTCTTACCGAGTTGTTGGCCCATGCGATGCGTACGGGTTGCTGGCACCCATAGAATAAGGTGTCGGCATAGTTGCCGATGTAGATGCTGCGGATGTAAGGACGGATTTGATGCTTCTGGTCGTCGTTTTTCGACGCCCTGTCAAGCCGGAGCGACGCGAATCCGTCTTCTGTCCCTATGATGGTCTGCTCGCCATTCTCGGTGAAACTGATATTCTCGAAATCCTCGATGAGGCAGTCGTTCAGGAATCCTTTCCGTTCCTTGCCGGAGATGACATGCAGCGTGCAGTCGGTGGCATACCACAAGCGGCCTTTCTTGTCTTGATGGAGATAGGTGTAGGAATCATGCCCTTCGAGACGTTCTTCCAATTGCGTGAAGGGTTCCAGACGGTCGCGGGTGGCATCGTAGCGGAAAATGCCGTTGTGGCTCGCGATGACGGTCTCACCGTCGATTTTCGTAATGCATACGTTGTCGCCCTTGGGCAACTCCTGGGTGTTGTAGCATCGTTTGGAAACGACCTCGGTGAGGTCGTTGCTCAGCGTGAGCCTGAAGATGCCTTTCTCCTTGTTGGCCACCCAGACGGCTCCCGAGCCTTCTTCCACGTAGAATGTCTTCGCCGAGATGTTGGCTCCTTTTATCCGCTCGCCAAGCAGCCATTGCCTTCCTTGCCGGTGCATGAGCTGGAGCCCCCAGTAGGTGGCTGCCAGTAGCACGTCGTCGCGGTAGCCCAGCGACCTGACGCCCCACACCCCTCGCAGGTCGTAGCGGGTTACCTGGTCGCCGTCGAACATCATGAAGAAATGCCGGCCTCCACAGAAGAGCTGGCCCCCGATGGTGTCGAGGCACAGCACCTGACTGCCCGTACCCTCGATGAAGCGGATGTCGGTGCCTTGCATCTCGTAGAGACCCTGGTTGCTGCCCAGGTAGAGCTTGTGTCGGTAGGTGATGCTGCAACTGCCGCTGCCTACCGGCGACTGGTTGCTGTTGAGGAACCGGAGAGGGGAGTCGAGAGGGATACAGTCGATGCCATTGTCGAGACCCAGCCACAAGTTGTGGTCGGCATCGAACGACGCAGCCAGCACGGTCTTGCTTTGGAGGCCATTGCCTATGGAAATCTGCTCGATTTGCCCGGTCTGCATGTCGAGGAGGATGACACCATCGTGGATAGTGCCCAGCACCAGCAGGTGACCACTGATGGCGGCACACGACAGCTGTTTCTGGTTGATTAGGCTGCTGGCAGCCATGTGTACAGGCTCAAGCCGGTTGTCACCATAGAGAAACAGTCCGTTCTCCCTGCTCACGAGCAGGATGCGTCCGTCGTAAGGGAGCATGGCCACAAGGGGTGAGGTCTTCTCGATGTCGATGCTATGTAAGGGGATGAACTTGTTGCCGATGAGCACATGTACCCCGTTTGAGGAGGTGACGTAAAGCC
>ONSV01000031.1 GCA_900320585.1 uncultured Prevotellaceae bacterium
AGTTAAGCCTGCCCGCGCCGATGGTACTGCAATGCAATGCGGGAGAGTAGGTCACCGCCTTCTTTATGACAGGGGCTCCTGGAAGTTCGCTTCCGGGAGTCCTCTTTTTATGTCCATAGGAATCCTTTTCTCTTCTTATTGGTCGTTTTTTCAGTCCTAAAGTTGCAGAAAAACAAAAAAAATTGTATGTTTGCACGCGAAATATGACAAATGGCGTGCAAATGGCACCATTTTGTCGGTTTTAGGCTTAAAAACAATACTATTCCACTCGTGTAGAGTCATGCTTCGATTCAAAAGAGCCATTATCTGGCTGAGAAGGATTGGTCACGGACGTGGCTTCGGAGTACAGTCGCCCAACGACTACCATTTCCTGAGAAATGTCATCAATGAGCACTACCCTTATTATAAATACGATGATTTGAGGGATACGGTGACTTGTGAGGATAAGTATTCGAGAAAAATCTGCCAACTCTGTTTTCGCTTGTCCAACCATGCACAGGCTGATTTCTTCTTGGATATCAACACTAACAACGAAGCGGTTCGAGAATATGTGTTGGCTGCCTGCAAAAAGACCAAGGCGATAAAGGCCAGTCTTCCTGCCGACCTGCCAGAGGCCTGGCAGGGGAAGACTTTCTTCGTTTGGTGTGCTTACCACCCAGGGATAGAACCGCTGATAAGCAAGGTGGTGCAGCAGTCGGGTGAGCGCTCGGTCATCGTTGTCGACCGGATTTATGAGAGCAGCGAAACGCTGGATTTCTGGAATGCCTTGGCCGATGACAGCCATATCACCATTGCCTATGATTTATATCATACCGGCATACTATTGAAGGAGAGCCGGCGTTATAAGAAAAAGTATTATGTAAACTTTTAAATATAAGACCATGAAAATAACCAAAGTGTATACCAAGACCGGTGACGAGGGACTTACTTCCTTGGTCGGTGGTTATCGCGTGAGCAAGACCAATGCCCGAATCGAGGCTTATGGAACGGTGGATGAACTGAGCGCCAACCTGGGCGTTCTCGCATCGTATATGAAAGATGGCGACGACAAGACGCTGATCATACGCACCCAGCGCAACCTGTTTACCGTCTGCTCGAATCTGGCTACCGACAAGTCGAAGATGAAGGTGGCCACCTCGTATACGCTCGACCCTGCTGAGGTGCAAATCCTGGAGGAGGAGATCGATGCCATCAACTCCAACATTCCACCACAGACGGCTTTCATCCTGCCCGGAGGCTCGCACGAAGCCGCCTTCGCTCATGTCTGCCGCACCGTCTGCCGAAGAGCCGAACGCCGTATCTTCTTTATGAATGAGTCGACCCCCGTAGACGCCGAAATCCTGCAATATATGAACCGTTTGTCGGATTATTTATTTGTTCTCGCGCGTAAATTGAATTTTATTGACGGTGTGAGAGAAAAAATATGGAAGAAACCTTTGAAATAAGAAAAAAATAATTACTTTTGCGCATTATTTTAGTAATGCGTAAAAAACCATAGAATATGTATTGGACACTCGAATTAGCATCAAAATTGGAAGATGCACCCTGGCCCGCGACAAAGGACGAATTGATTGACTATGCCATTAGGTCGGGAGCACCTCTGGAGGTATTGGAGAACCTGCAGGAAATAGAGGATGAGGGAGATGTCTATGAGAGTATTGAGGACATTTGGCCCGATTACCCAACAAAAGAAGATTTCCTCTTCAACGAGGACGAGTATTAAAATACAAGCGATGAAGCTTACGAGCTACATCGCTTGTTTTTTTATGGTTTGCCGTCTTCACGGTGTATGCTTTTTTGGGGCTAATACCTCAACCTATCATTAAGCATTTCGCAAAGTTGCTGGCATCTTACAGTCAGGTCGGATACGTAGATCTCATAGGGCTTGCCAGGATGCAAGTTCTCTGGGTATTTGATGCGGGACTTCTGGCTGCTGCTGATTTCCTCCTCCGAAGCCCAATTCGCTGTTCCCTGTTTGTAGCGTACTCCAATCACATCCTGACCATTGCATTTCGATGGGATGAACGACTCCACCTCTTTGAAGGACACTTGCCATGGCTCATCGGTATTCACCGTCAAGGCATTGTCGGATATGATCAGGTGAGGACGGCGCTTGGCAAACTTGACGACAGAGACAACCGCCAGGATGCTGAACATCCCAATCACGACTATCGGACCGGCCTTGTAACCATCTTCTTTGTTCACCAGCATATAGATTCCCCAAATGATAAACGTGAGCATCAGTGCCATACCGAGGTCGAACTTCCAAAACGATTTGTATATTTTGATTTCTTCCATGGTCTACTGTTTTTTTATTTGTTCTACACTGTAACCGGCATTGCGGAGTAGTTGAAGGATACCATTGGTGCCAATCAGGTGACCTGCGCCAAAGACAAACAACGTTGGCATCTCGCTCATCGCTGCTTCAATCTTGGGCAACCATTTCTCGTTGCGGATTTTGAAGATGCCTGGCTGATTTTCAACTTGCTTTATCCAAAAATCTGTGTTGGCAAAGCTGTTATAATCGCCTGTCTTCCATTGCTTGGTAGACTGAGCTGCAGAGCTGATTTCATTGATGATCCTCTGTTTGCGCTGGTCAAAATCGTTGAGATACGCCATGAGCGAGTCTATCTGAATGCTGAGATTCTCATTCATTGTATCGCGCTTCTTCGCCAGACTGTCTTGAGGTTGTATCTCGTCCAGATTCCCTACATTCAAGCCTCGTTCCTTTGCCCTGTTGACGCAAACCATGTCGATGGGCATGCCAGTTATAGCCAGTTCAGGGTTCTTCATCATCTCTTGCATCGTAATGGCAATATTGATGGTGGCCGGAAATATGGCGGGCTGATAATTCCAACTGGTTTTCATCACCGAGTCGGTCAGGTTCACTTGAAACACCTCACGAAATCTCGTATTCAACATCTCTATTTGGTCCTTATCCATTACGTCGAATATGGTTTTGCCATCAGGTAGGGTCATGGCTTGTTGGCCTGCTGTCTTGAGGTCGTTGATTTTCTGTTGGTCGCTAAGGTCCAACTCTGCATATAGTTGCTTGCAATTTGCCTCTGCCTCAAGATACGCTGGTATGCTGTCGAGTAAGGAACCTGGCAATGTGTGTAAAGAACCTAAAATGTATGAGGGCTCCTTAAGCTTGTTGCCACTGATGCGGAAAAGAAACTGTGCATTGGTATTGATGGTGGCCAGTAGCAGAAAAAGAGTGATGATATTTTTCTTGCTCATCATGATTGTATTTATTTGAGGGTAATTTTGTTTATTCGTCTCTGTATTCAAGGATGTCGCCAGGCTGACAACCCAGCTCGCGACAGAGGGCCTCGAGCGTCGTGAATCTTACGGCCTTGGCCTTGCCCGTCTTCAGGATCGACAGGTTGGCCTGTGTCAATCCCACGCGTTTGGCCAGTTCATTAAGCGAAATCTTTCGCTTGGCCATCTCTACATCCAGATTAACTATTATTTTCCCCATAGAAACACTAAATGGTTAAGTCTTGTTCTTCCTGTAACTTCAGTCCAATCATGAATACTTCGGCCATGATAAGGCAGAACACGCTAAAGATAAAGTCATCCATGGTTTCATTGTAGATACGGTCGACAGGGGTATGCTCCACCAGGTCGTAAATGGCAATCATTACGGTCGCAGACAATAATCCCCAACCTGTCCAGCGTAGCAGAGGGACATTCTCCAACACAAACACTTTATCGCGATTCACGTTCAAGATGAATCTTACAAAAGCAATAAGCGAACGGATGATAAGGAAGATGCAGGCAAGTCCTAATATCACGATGAATAGTTCTCCCAAAAAGCCAGTGTCTGACTCCGCACCTGGTTTTCCGCCATCTTCCCATCCTTGTTTGAAAGCTTGGGCGTTTTCGCCAAAACTCATCACGTTACCTATAACGATTTGTGCGGCCTTCAGTATCAGTATCAGTACACAAAAAAGATTGAGTTTCTTTTTCATAAAATTATTGTTTTACTTTTGCTATTTATCGATTTTCGATATGCAAAAGTACAACTATTCCAACAAACCACCAAATAAAATCAATAAAAATTTATCGAAAAACGATAAATTTACTCAACCTGATTCGCTTGCCAATCACTTGGCGGCCTATGATTGTAGAGATTACAGAAGCTCAGGATGTCAGACAATAGCCATGATTTCACCTTTTGGGGCGCAATGGGTGTTGGCTATGGCAATGTCCGGACTCCTGAACTTCTGAACTCCTGAACTTCTGAAGTCACTTGGCATTCACGTCCAAATAACTCTTCAGCGCCTCTACGTATCCCTCAAAGGCTTTCACACCCTCGGGGGTGATGCGGCAGATGGTGCAGGGTTTCTTGCCCTTGAAAGTCTTCTCTACTTCTATATAGCCCGCTGCGGAGAGTTTGTCTATCTGCACACTCAGGTTGCCCGCCGTGGCTCCCGTTTGCTCCTTGATATACGGGAACTCGGCTTCTTCGCTGCTGATGAGCAGCGATATCACGGCCAGTCGCAGCTCCGAGTGCAGCAGTGGGTCTAACGGCTTGAACGGCATAGGCTACTTCTTCTGTCTTTTGAGCATCCAGCCCGGGAGCGTCAGGCCGATGAAGGTGAATACTGCCATCATAAGGTTAGGTGCAATGACCCCGGCATTACCATAATATTCCAATGGAAGCCCACTCCACGCAATCAGAGTCTGTGTCACGCAGAACGCCTCCCAAAAGAATCCTCCAATGCCACCAATGATGCCACACCACACCATCCATTTGCTCTTTAAGGTATAACCATTGATCGTAACAGCCATACCCATCATCAGAATAATGATACGAACAGGGCTGATACGGTTTTGGAAATACACCTGCATATTGTCTGCCACCAGAGCGTCGTGGATCATCAGTTTGTTGAAAAGAATGGAAAGAATGAAAAAAGTCAGAACGAAGATGCCGAATGTCTGCCATGTCTTATCTACCATCGTGCCTATCAGACTGACCGGTGTCTTTGGCTTGTTTCTTTTGATGTAACGTTCAATACCGATTACTAAAAAAGGTATCAAGACGTAGAGCAGATGAAAAGCCATATTGCCAGTGAGCAAGGCGCAAATACAGGTGACAATGGCTACACCGATAATGCAAAGACCTGAGATAAAGAGCGACATGCCTACATCCTCTGATACCGATTTGCGGCTACGCTCTATCTGCTCCGTGATGATTTCCAGACTGCGCTCGGCAGTCAGTATGTTATTGTCTTCCATTGTTGTTTTGGTTTTTAATGTTCAACTTGTGGTTTTTTTGCTCTCCGGCCTCGTCCGTGTTCCTGCAGAAAACACGTCTTCGGCCAATTGTGTCCGGTTCACGATGCAAATATAGACAAGTTTATATTATAAACCAAATTATTTCATAAATAATTTATCCCTTTCCCCATTTTTTAACATTTACTCCTCTTTTTCAGGGTTGAAAGGAGTTCAGAAGTGACAGAAGTTCAGGAGTTCAGACATTACTAAAGCCCACACCCATTGCGCCCAACAAGGTGAATAGCGGGCTATTGTCTGAACTCCTGAACTCCTGAACTTCTGAACTTCTGAACTCCAAGAAGTGAAACTTCAGGTGTTTACTCGTTGATATCCATTCCTGTAGCCTTCCTCATCCCCTCAAAAAACTGCTGTTGCAGTTGCTTGGCCAGTTCGTTGTCGGGGTTCAACTTGAGGGCTTTCTCATAGTTCTGCATCACATCGATATAGTAGCGTTGTCCGTTCTGGGCAGGATTTTGTACGATGCGCACCATGTAGAGAAAACCCCGGAGCGTGCATATGTCACTTTGGTCGGCCTGTTTCATTTTCTCCATCTTGCTGATGGTCTGCTCGGCTTCGGCCATCAGGTTTTCGGTCCTGCTGTCGTGAGGGTTCATCACGGAGAAGGTGAGACTTTGCAAGGCAATCTGATATTTGGGCTGGATGCTATCGGGATACATGGCGTCGATGCGCTTCAGTTCAGCAATGCAGTTGATGAAGGCCTCAGGGGTGGGCTGCTGGATTTTGGCAACCGACTGGCCGATGAGCGACTGCATGGTTGGCTGTTGGGCATGGATACCTACTGCTGCCATCACGAAGAGGGCGATAACTAACACACGATGTTTAAAAATTTGCGATGTCATAAGCTTTATTGTTTTTAAGTGATACGAAAATTCCGATATAGAAGAAGCGGTCGCGCGTGGCTGTGACGGGAGTGCCGTCGGTGTCATAACGGAAGATGTTCTTGCGGCCAAGGATATTGCTGAGCGAGGTATAGACGATGACCTTCGGGCTGACAAGCCAGGTGAGGTTGGCGTCTAAACTATTATAATAAGGTGTGGTTCCTGTGGCGAATCTCCTCCCGCTGGCCAATGATTCCGACACACCGATGATGGTCTTGCCGATGCCATATTTGGCCGTCAGCCTCAGGTTGTGACGCGAGGCGTAACTGGGTGTCTGCAGCGTGGTATAGTCGAGGTAGAGCCGTTCGGAGTCATTGAACGAGTACGACACCGTGGTCGTAAGGTTCTTGATGAGCGAGTGGCTCTCGCAGAAGATGTCCAGTCCTCGGCTTGTGCCGTGGCCGCCGTTGGTATAGACACCATTGGCGAGCAGGGGCAGGCGATGGTATTTCTTGTAGTAGGGCTCCACGCGGAACAGGAAGTGGCTGGTGCTGTGCTGCATGCTGAGGACGACGTGGTCGGCAGTGCTCTGACCCAGGCGTTCGCCACTCCGTGCGATGAAATCGTCCTCTGCCACTTGACTGTATCGTCCTGCCGTGGCCGACAGCTGGAAACGGCGGTTGGGCACATAACTCAGTGTCGTACGGGGCATCAGCAGCCAGTCATCGCCAATACTCATGTGCTCTGCCCTTGCCGAGAGGTGGAGGAACACCCGTGGCACAACACGCAGCTGGGCGTCGATATGGGTGGCAAGCAGATGGTAGTTGAGGTGATAGTGGTCTGGCTCATACCGCTTGGTGCTGTGGCGGATATAGCCCTCGCCACCGGCCGACATCTTCAGTACAGGCGAGAAGACCTTGCGGGCTTCGCACTTCAGATGCACTTCGTTGCGGATGTTGCGGTAGTGGTCGCCCCTGACGAGCGCGTCGTCGATATGGCTGATGACCGAAGAGTTGGCTATGCCCATGAACAGGCTATAGCCGCGGCCTATATGGGTCTTGAGCGTGGCGTTGGCATAGATGTTGTGCTCGCTGAGCGACAACTGACGGTTGGCCAGGTTCTGGCCAACAGAGGTCATGTCGTAGCCCACATAAGTTTTCAGGATGCTGGCCGGAGTGAGGTCGGCCTTGTACTGTGCCTCGCCAGAGAGCTTGCGGTAGGGGCGTGTCCAGTCGAAGCGGTCGGGCGATATGGCATTGTAAAGGCCCATGCTCGTATAGTCGGCATTGAACGAGAGGCTGCTCTCAGCAAAGGCCTTCGTCCCGCCGATGTTCCAGTCCACCAACGAGGCGCTGATACCCAACTTGTCGCCCGTGGCCACGTCGGTGGTCTCCATCGGCAGCACCGACGAAAGGGCCTGGCCATATTCTCCGCCATAGCCGCCGAGCGAGAAATTGATACCCTTGAACAGGAAGGGCGAGAAGCGTCCGCGGACGGCATTGTTCTCCACATTCGTCGAGTAGGGCACCAGCACGTGCATCCCGTTGACGAACGTCTGGCATTCCTCGCTCTCGCCGCCACGCACATAGAGCTTTCCGTCCTCGCCAACCTTCTGCGTGCCAGGAAGGCTCTGCAGGGCCGCCACGATGTCGCCACACGAGTTGCCTGCCATCACCACGTCGAGCGCGTCCATGGTCTTGAAATTGTCGCTCTTCCCGAAACTGTAGGTGCTGGCCGTCACCACCACCTCTTCGATGTCGGTAGCCCGTTCGTGCATCGTCAGCTTGAGTCCGGTGGTCTGGCTGGTGGTCAGGGAGTAGTCTTCGAATCCCATGTATGTCGCGCGCAGCACCACCTCGCCTGTCTTGTCGGTTTGAAAAGCAAACCGTCCCAGCGAGTCGGTCAGGCAACCGTCGATGGTACCCATGATAAATACGTTGGCTCCCACGAGCGGTTCTTTCCCGTCGTCGACAATGCCCGATACGGTGGTCTGCGCGGCCAGGTTGCAGGCCGTCATCAGCAGTAAGGCGATATGTGTGATCCGATGTTTCATGCCGCAAAGATACGGCACGAAACGATAGCCTCCAAATATCCGTGACCGACAGCTAAAACCGCTGACAGAAAGCTATCCCCAAGGACGAGTGACAAGAAAAAAGGACGAGTGACTAAGCGATAAACGAGTGGAGTTTGGGCACATAGGTGCGTGAAACGGGCACCTCTGTGGGGCAACTGCCGAGTCTGAGCCGGTAACCGTTCGAGTTGCCTTGCGCAGAGGTGATGTTGTTCAGGTTGACCACGAACGAGCGGTGGCACTGGAAGATGTTCTCATACGGCTGCAGGTCGTCGAGCACGGCCGAGAGTGTGGTGTGCACCTCACGGTGGTCAGCCTTCCCCTCGTTCATGAAGCATACCACCACGTTGTTCTTCTGTGCCTCGACAAACAGCAGGTCGTTGATGGGCAGTTGCAGGTCGTTGCCCCTCACCGTGGTGTCGCGAATCGTGACCACGATGTCGGCCTGCTCTTCGGTGGTCTTGTCGAGCAGCGTCTCCAGCTGGGTGCGCAAATGGCGGTAATAATTATGGCTCACCGAGATGATGGTGATGATGATGCCGATAATCAGGGTCCAGTAGAGGAACAGCAGGCAAACTGGAAGGCTGTAGGAGCGATAGAAGACAAAAGAGAAAACCAGGAAATTGCAAATGCCGATGAACAGAATCATGGCCAGCACCGACGTCGCTTCGTGCCAGACGCGCCAGGGCGAGACGATTTTGTGCAGCGGACTTGTGGCCGCTCCGTAAACCATGCAGCATCCAAAGGTGACGCCACCGAAGAGCAGCGATGCCAGCAACTTGTTTCCTCTATATAAGCTGAATCCGAAAGGTTGCAGCAGAAAGAGAATAAGGAATACGATGATGCTGTATACCGCGCAGTCTCTCAGCGAGTGACTGCTCTTTGGAAACGGATATTTGCGAGATAGGAACGACATGGTCTTCTGTGCTAAATGTATGTTGGCCCACAGGATGGTGAGCCGGATGGCTTTCCCGTGGCAAAGGTAATCATCTTTTTCCGAAACGCTCTCTCTTGGGGCCCAAATCTTTGTGCCTTGTGTGCTATTTTGTCAGGAATTATGCCTGAAACGAAGGGTCTGGTTGGCTGTGGAAAAGCAATAAACATGCGCGGTGTTACAATAAAAACCGCAATCCGTCGTTATAATCACGTGTTCGGACGTCGAATCATAATCTTCGCGTTACTGGCAATTGCCTGCGCCAAGGCAAATGCCCAGTATGATGTGCCCTTTAGTCACTATTGGGTCATGGAACCGTATTTTAACCCCGCCTCTGTGGGAAAGGAACCAAAACTGAACATCGCCGGAGCCTATGCGCTCAACTTCGCCGGATTCGAGAACAACCCCCGGACCATGTACGTCAGTGGCGACATGCCTTTCATGCTGGGCAACTCCTTCCATGGCGTGGGCCTGCAGCTGGTCAACGACCAGATAGGTATCTTCACCCACCAACGCCTCTCGGGACAATACGCCTACAAGCACTCGCTCTTCGGTGGAACAATCAGCATTGGTATCCAGGCGGGCCTCATCATGGAGAATACCGACGGTGGGAAAATCGACCTCGATACTTCTGGCGACCCTGCCTTCAACACCTCCGACCAGAAAGGACAGGCGCTCGACCTCGCCGCCGGACTCTACTATATCCGCGGCCCGTGGTATGTGGGAATGTCGGTGCAGCACCTCACGGCGCCTCTCGTGGAACTCGGCGAGACGAATGAGTTGCAAATCGACCGAACTTATTATTTGACAGGTGGATACAATATAAAACTCAGAAGTCCGTTTCTATCAATACACCCCAGCGTGCTCGTGCGCACCGACGGCGTGGCCTACAGGGGCGACGTGACGGCACGGCTCGACTACAAGCACGAGAACAGGCACTTGTACCTCGGCGTGGGATATAGTCCCACCAACTCGGTCACGGCAATGATTGGCGGCGTCTTCCATGGCATACACGTGGGATATAGCTATGAGTTCTATACCACGGGCATCAGCATCGGAAACGGCAGCCATGAACTCTTCATCAACTACCAGACCGATATCAACCTCGTGAAAAAAGGTAAGAACAAACATAAAAGTGTGAGAATACTGTAATTAATATGAAGATGAGAAATAGCTTTGTTGCCCTTTGCGCCTGCGCCCTCCTCACCCTCACGGGATGTATGGGTGGCAGCTCCACCGCCTCCTCGGGAAGAGGTGGCGAGGTGGTTGGCGTGGGTGGAGGAAAAGCCTTCAAGGAACCGGCACCATTCGGAATGACCATGGTGAAACGCGGATTCCTGAAAATGGGTATCGACCAGCAAGACACGCTCTGGGGAAAGGAGACACCCGTGAAGGAAATCTCCGTCGACGGGTTCTGGATGGACGAGACAGAGGTGACCAACTCCAAATACAAGCAGTTCGTGTTCTGGGTGAGAGACTCCATCCTCAGGGAGCGACTCGCCGACCCCGCCTATGGCGGCGATGACTCGTACAAGATCACGGAGGACAAGAACGGTGACCCCGTCACCCCACACCTCGACTGGAAGAAATCGTTGCCCCGTAAGCCCAACGAGGACGAGCAGCGCGCCATCGAGAGCCTTTATGTCACCAACCCCGTCACTGGTGAGAAGTCGCTCGATGCCAGCCAACTCAACTACCGTTACGAGATTTACGACTACACCACGGCCGCACTGCGCCGCAACAGGCTCAATCCTGCCGAGCGCAACCTCAATACCGACGTGGTGGTCGACCCCAACGAGGTGGTGATGATCTCGAAAGACACGGCCTATATCGACGACGAGGGACGTATCGTCAGGGAAACCATCAACCGTCCGCTCACCGGACCATGGGACTTCCTCAACACCTATATCGTCAACGTCTACCCCGACACCACTTGCTGGGTGAACGACTTCCGCAACTCCGACAACGAGATGTACCTGCGCAACTATTTCAGCAACCCCACCTACAACGACTATCCCGTGGTGGGCGTCTCCTGGGAACAGGCCAACGCCTTTTGCCAGTGGCGCACCGATTACTTGCTCAAGGGACTCGGCCCTGAGGCACGCTATGTGCAGCGCTATCGCCTGCCCACCGAGGCCGAATGGGAGTATGCCGCACGTGGAAAAGACGGTACGGAGTTCCCATGGGAGAACGACGACGTGAAGAATGGCGACGGATGCTTCTATGCCAACTTCAAGCCCGACAAGGGCAACTACACCAAGGACGGCAACCTCATCACCAGCAAGGTGGGCATCTACTCGGCCAACTCCAACGGACTCTTCGACATGGCCGGCAATGTGGCCGAATGGACCAGCACCATCTATACCGAGGCCGGTGTCGACGCCATGAACGACCTCAACCCGCAGCTCGACTACAAGGCCGCGAAGGAAGACCCCTACCGGCTCAAGAAAAAAAGCGTGAGGGGCGGCTCATGGAAAGACCCTGAGTCGTATATACGCTCGGCATGGCGCACATGGGAATACCAGAACCAACCACGCTCTTACATCGGGTTCCGCTGTGTGAGAAGCCTGGCCAGTTCTTCAAGTCAGAAACAGAAACCAAGCAAGAAATAACCATGACAAGATACAGCAAGTTCAATATCATCTACCTGCTCCAGAAATGGATGGACAGCGTGCCAGGACAGACCTTCCTCAACTATGCCTACAGTTGGGGCGCATCTATCGTGATTCTCGGTACTTTGTTCAAACTCACTCACCTCGAGGGCGCCAACCTCATGCTCTTCATCGGCATGGGCACCGAGGTGGTGGTGTTCTTCCTGTCGGCTTTCGACCGACCCTTCGACAAGACGGCCGACGGTATGGACCTCTCTACTCACCTTGGCGTGGAAAACCAGCAGAACGTTGAGGGTGAGCTCGAAGCCCAGGGCGTAGAAGGCACTCCAGACGAGAACCTGGTCGTCATAGGCGGAGAAGGACAGGAAGGCGGACAGATGGCCGCTGCCTATGGCGGTGGAACCATCATCATCGGTGGTGGCGGAATGCCCGCCGATGGCATGCAGGTGGCGGGTGCGGCCGACGGCACCTTGCCCGAGGGTCAACAGCCCGAGGGACAGGTGATAGGTGGCGGTGCTCCACAGGGCAGCGGCGCTACCACCACTTGGGTCACACAGCAACAGCGCGTGTCGCCTGAGATGGCCGAGGCCACCGAGAACTATGTCGAGGAACTCAAGCGGCTCACCGAGATGCTGGGCAAGGTCAACGAGCAGAGCATCCGTCTCACCCGCGACTCCGAGGAGATGGAGAACCTCAACCGCACCCTCACGGGTATCTGCAAGGTCTATGAGATGCAACTCAAGGGGGCCAGCCAGCAGATTGGCACCATCGACCAGATCAACGACCAGACCAAGAAGATGGCACAGCAGATCGAGCAACTCAACAAGATCTATGCCCGCATGATAGAGGCCATGACGGTGAACATGAGGGGGGCCGCCCCGGCTCCACCCACACAGCCCACCAGCATCGACCTGTAATTCCATGGCAGTTGTCTCCCTACTCATCATCAGCAACACCAAGAAATGGCAATAAAGAAAAGACCCGTCTCACCACGCCAGAAGATGATCAACCTCATGTACGTCGTCTTGATGGCCATGCTCGCCCTGAACATCTCGTCGGAGGTGCTCAACGGATTCTCCATCGTGGAAGAGAGCCTCAACCGCTCCACACAGAACTCCACGAAAGAGAACCTGGCATTGCTGGCCGACCTCGACGAGCAGATGAAGAGCAATCCGGCAAAGGTGAGGGAGTGGTTCGAGAAGGCCCGGGGCGTGAAAGACATGAGCGACTCGCTCTTCAACTTGGCGCAGGAACTCAAGGAGGCCATCGTCAAGGAGGCCGACGGACCAGAGGGCAAACTCGACGATATCGTCAACAAAGACGACCTCGAGGCGGCCAGCATCATCATGCTCGCTCCCGGAACGGGAAAAGGGAAAGTGCTCAAGGCGGCTATCGACTCCTATCGTGAACGGATACTCCAACATGTCACCGACCCGCGCAAACAGGATATCATTGCCGGCAACCTCTCTACAGAGGCCCCAAAGAAGGCCAATGCCCTGGGCAAGAACTGGCAGGAGTATATGTTCGAGGACATGCCCGTATCGGCTGCCGTCACCCTGCTTTCCAAGTTGCAGAACGACGTGAGGTATGCCGAGGGCGAGGTGCTCCACTCTCTCGTGGCCAACGTGGGCATGAAGGATATCCGGGTGAACAAGCTCGAGGCCTTCGTCGTGCCCGACAAGACCACGCTATATCCCGGCGAGCGGCTCACCGCCAATATCATCATGGCTGCCGTGGATACTACCCAGCGGCCTGAAATCTATGTCAATGGCTCGCGCATCAGTTCGTCGAACGGCACTTACTCCATCACAGCAGGTGGGGTGGGCGACCATTCCTTCGCCGGATACATCCTCATGAAGAATGCCGAGGGCGACATCATCCGAAGGGAGTTCAAGCAGAAATACAACGTCATCGCGCCACCGTCGGGGGCCACCATCGCCGCCGACCTGATGAACGTGCTCTACGCCGGATTCCAGAACCCCATTAGCGTAACCTGCGCGGGCATCTCGCAAAACTCGGTGTCGCTCTCCATGACGGGTGGCTCGCTCACCTCACAGGGCAACGGCCACTACATCGCCGTGCCATCGTCCGTCGGCCAGGATGTCACCTTCACCGTCACGGGGTCGGACAAGGGACAGAGCCGCACCATGGGAACGGCCACTTTCCATGTGAGAAAACTGCCCGATCCTACGGCCTATATCTCCATCGGCACCGACAGGTATCGTGGGGGCCGACTGGCAAAGGCATCGCTCATGGGTGTCAGCTCGCTCAGGGCAGCCATCGACGACGGACTGCTCGACATCGAGTTCCGCGTGCTCAGCTTCGAGACCGTGTTCTACGACAATATGGGTAATGCCGTGCCTATGGCTTCGAGCGGCGCCTCGTTCACCGACCGCCAGAAAGAAGCATTCCGCAAACTCTCTCGCAACAAACGATTCTACATCACCAATGTCACCGCCACAGGACCTGATGGCATCACGCGAAAACTGCCACAGGCCATGGAGATCATCGTGAATTAATAACCATATACGAAACGTAGTTACTTCATCATGAGACGCATATTATTCATCTTGCTCACCGCATGCATGGCACTGAGCGTGACCGCACAGCCACAGGCACGCAGAAACCAGGCCACACAGCAGACGGCCAAGTCGAATGCCAACAACATCACCACAAGGGCGCAGATCGCATTCCCAACCACTGCGGCCATGTCGGAAGACGTGGTGTGGCGACGCGATATCTACAGGGAGCTCAACCTTGAGGATGATGCCAATGCCGGACTCTATTATCCCGTAGAGCCTGTGGGAACGCAGATGAACCTCTTCACCTACCTCTTCAAACTGATGATGCACGGCAACATCAAGGTCTATGAGTACAGGCTCGACGGTAACGAGAGCTTCGACGACTCGGCCCGCGTGAAACCGCTCAACTTCCTCAACAACTACCACATCTATTATGAGCGCAACAATGGCAAGGTGCGTATTGATAACAGCGATATCCCCTCGAGAGAGGTGAAGGGCTACTACCTGAAAGAGAGTGCATACTATGACCAAGGCACGTCGACATTCCACCGCAAGGTCATCGCACTCTGCCCGATCATGATGAGGGAGGACGACTTCGGCGAGGGGGCAACGAAATACCCGCTCTTCTGGGTGAAATACGACGATGTGGCGCCTTTCCTCAGCAAGCACACCATCATGACGAGCAACATCAACAACAGTGCCACCATGAGCGCCGACGACTATTTCACGCTCAACCGCTATAGTGGCAAGATCTATAAGACCACCAACATGCTTGGCCGCACATTGGCACAATATTGTCCAGACGACTCGGCCATGGCCCGCGAGCAGATGCGTATAGAGAAGGAACTGCTCGCCTTTGAGAACAATATCTTCGGCAACCAGGCCAAGAAAGACTCTCTCGACAGCATTGCCAAGGCTCAGCCCGACGCAAAGGCGAAGAAAGTGAAGAAGAACCGCCGCTCGGGCAACGACGGGGAAGAGAAGGTGACCAGGCGCAAGCGCTCCACCTCGCCTTCGTCATCGTCGTCGGGTGCCGCCAGGGTGTCGGTTCGCCGTGAGCGACACTAAGAACTCTTGCTATGCGAAGAAAATCCTTTTTTATCGCGATGACATTGGTCCTCGCTTTATGGGGAACCACCGCCATGGCCCAGGTGCGCCTGGGTGTGAAGGGCGGATACAACTACACCAATTGGGAGCTTGGAAAACTCGACCTCAAGGGCGATGACAAGAATGGGTTCTTTATCGGACCGACCTTGAAAATCAGCCTGCCAGCCATCACGCCCGGCGTAGGGCTTGGAGTGAATGTGTCGGGACTCTACGACCAACGGAAGGTAAAGGTGGGCGAGGCCGACCCCGTGGAAATCAAGACGAAGATGGTGGCCGTGCCGGTCAACATGCAGATTGACTTCCTCAGGGGGTCGTCGCTCGAACTCTTCATCTATGTCGGACCGGAGTTCGACTTCAGCCTCGACAACGACCAGCATATCCTCGACTCTGCCCGCACCTGGAAGTTCAAGGACTCGGCATTCAGCATCAATGCCGGTGCGGGAGTCCTGCTGCTGAAATGCCTGCAACTCTCCGTCAACTACAACATGGTGTGTGGGGCTACGGCCGAGGTGACCATGGAGGGCGTCACCAACGACATGAAATCGTTCAAGACAAGGGCCAATGCCGGACAGCTGGCATTGACCGTATATTTCTGAAAACACTCCGGGGCACTTGTGCCCCGTCTTTATCTACCCAACCTTTGTTCTATGTTCGCTGATGTCATCCTACCCTTACCGCTCGAAGGCGTCTTCACCTATGCCGTGCCACCACAGTGGAGAGAGCAAGTGAGGGTGGGGACAAGGGTGTCGGTGCCTTTAGGCAAGTCGAAGAGGTACATCGCGCTGGTAGAGGCCCTGCACGACCGCCAGCCCGATTTCAAATGCAGGGAGATAGAGGGCGTGCTCGATGCCTCTCCGATGGTGCTCGACTTGCAGATGAGGCTCTGGAAGTGGATGGCCAACTACTATATGGCGCCGCTCGGCGATGTATATGTGGCGGCCTTGCCTGCCGGACTGAAAGAGGAGAGCTACAAGCCGCGGATGGATACCTTCGTCATCCTCACGCCACAGTTCCGCAACGAGAAAGCGCTCCATATCGCGCTCAATATGCTCGCCAGGGCACCACAACAGCAAAAGGTGCTGGTCGACTATCTCGCGCTGTCGCACTACGACACGCTCGAAGGGGAGGTGTGTGCCGAGACTCCCGTGGAAATCTCCCGCGACGAACTGATCAATACGTCTCACAGCAAGACGGCTGTGGTGAAAAGCCTCATCGACAGGGGAATTCTCTGCACCTACGAGCGTGAGGTGGGGAGGCTCAACTATGGCGGCGACCCGCATCCCGAGAACATGAGGCGGCTCAATGCCTTGCAGCAAGAGGCCTACAACAAGGTCCTGTTCCAATTTCTCAGGCGCAATGTGGTGCTCCTACACGGCGTGACGTCGAGCGGAAAGACCGAAATCTATATCCATCTCATCGCCAAGATGCTCGAGGAGCATAAGCAAGTGCTTTACCTGCTGCCCGAAATCGCACTCACCGTACAGATGACCCAGCGCCTGCTCAGGGTGTTTGGCAACAAACTGGGTATTTACCATTCCAAATACAGCGACGCTGAACGGGTGGAAATCTGGAGAAAACAGTTGTCGGCCAACCCATATGATGTGATTCTTGGCGCACGCAGCGCCGTCTTCCTGCCGTTCCAGCGCCTTGGCCTCGTCATCGTCGACGAGGAGCACGAGACGTCGTTCAAGCAGCAAGACCCGTCGCCCCGGTATCACGCCCGCTCCACGGCCATCATGCTCGCTGCCATGACAGGTGCCAAAACGCTCCTGGGCACGGCCACGCCCTCACTCGAGAGTTATAGCAACGCGAAGAACGGGAAATATGGACTCGTCTCGCTCAATACCCGGTTCAACGACATCCAGTTGCCTCATGTCGAGGTGGTCGACATTGCCGACCTGCGCCGGCGCAAGCTCATGAGCGGAACTTTCTCGCCACGAATGCTCAGTGCAGTGCGGACGGCGCTTGAGCAGGGCGAGCAGGCCATCCTCTTCCAGAACCGCAGGGGATTCGCGCCCATGGTGGAGTGCAAGGTGTGTGGATGGGTGCCCAAATGCAAGAACTGCGACGTGTCGCTCACGCTCCACAAGACGATGAACGTGCTCACTTGCCACTATTGTGGGTATACCTATGGCGTGCCCGACCGATGCCCCTGCTGCGAGAGCAAGGAAATCATGGGGCGCGGAGTAGGAACGGAGAAGGTGGAGGACGAGATTGCCACCATCTTCCCCGAGGCAAGGATAGCGAGGATGGACCTCGACACCACCCGCAGCAAGTCGGCCTACGCAAGGCTCATCGACGACTTCTCGTCGGGGCGTACCAACTTGCTTATCGGTACGCAGATGGTGACCAAGGGACTCGATTTCGACCACGTGAGCGTGGTGGGTATCCTCAATGCCGACAGCCTGCTCAATTATCCCGACTTCCGGGCCACCGAGCATGCGTTCATGCTCATGGACCAGGTGAGCGGACGGTCGGGGCGGAAAGGCAGCCAGGGTCTGGTGATCTTGCAGACGAAGAATGCCGACGACCCTATTATCCGCCATGTGGTGAATCACGACTACGAGGCGATGTACGACGAGGTGATGCAAGAGCGCCAGACGTTCATGTATCCGCCTTTCTGCCATATCGTCAACGCCTTTGTGAAACACCGCGACGAACAGGTGGCCGAGACGGGGGCGTTGCTGCTCAGTGGCTATCTGCGCCAGTGGTTCGGCGAACGGGTGCTCGGACCCGACAAGCCCGTGGTGGCCAGGGTGAAGGCCATGAGCATTCGCAAACTGGTGCTCAAGCTCGAGCGGGGCATCGACCAGCAGAAGGTGCGTGAGTGCTTGCGCTGGGCACAAAATAAAATTTTGCAGGACAAACGTTTCGCTGCCCTGCAAATCTTTTACGATGTCGACCCCTTGTAGGCGGGTCGTAAAGGATGACAATCAGAAATCAATGTCCACACCTACGGCAAACACCTTGTTGGTGCGGGTGAACTGGTCACTGCATTCGGCCATGATGCTCTCGCCAGCGGCACTGAACGTCTGCTCATAGTGCTTGTTGAACTTGTCGTAGAAGGTCTGGAAGTAGGCTACGTTGAACTTGATTTTGTCGGTGAGCTTGATGCTTCCGCCCAATCCCAGGGAGTAGCTGCTGGTCACAAAACTCATGTCGTTGAGGAAGGTGCCGTCGCCAAGGCCATAGTTGGTCTTCTGGCCACCGCAACTCAGCATGATCTTGTCGTTAAGGTCGTATTCCACACCAGCGTTCCATTCCCAGGTGTTGTGCGTCAGGTGCTTCTGCTTGTCGTCGGCCATCTTGGCGTTCTTGTCGTTGAAATAGTGAAGGCCGGCCATCACGCGGAGCTGGGGCAGAATCTCGTACTGGGCTCCGAGGGTGGCGATGCCGGGCATGTCGCCAGGGGTGTTCACGCCATCGGCAAAAAGACCCGTGTCGTCGATCTTGGTGTCGTTCTCGATGTTGAAATGGGTGGTGAACTCAACGCGGGCGCCAATGTTGAGCTTGCCGTAGCGGAAGTCAACACCGATGATGGGGCAGATGGCCCAGCCGCGCTGCGTGCAGTCGAGACTCTTGTCGGCCACGAGGTCTTCGAGCGAGCCCACGGTCTCCAATCCCTGTGCGCCCTGGGCATATTTTGCGGCGGCAGCGGCGGCAGCGGCAGACTGAGCGGGATCGATGTCCTTCAGTTGCTCGGCGGCAGCGGAATAGCCCTTGGCCTTGTCGGCCAGCATCGTGGCCACTTGGGTGAGCTGCGGCATGGCATTGGCCACGTAGGTGGCGAGGTGCTGGTTCTCACCGGCGATGTTCACGCTGATATTGCGGATGTTTCCCTCGTATTTGTTGTACACGTAGTTGAAACGGAAGCCACCATACACTGCCCAGTGCTCGTTGAACTTGTACGAGGCGCCCAACTGCACTCCGAAGACGTATTGCTGGCCATGGAGGTAGCTTTCCACAGAATAGCCGGGGGTAGTGGTGCCCAAGCCGAGGCCCACGCCGGCAAGTTCGGGAAACTGGGCGTATTTGGCATTGGTCTGCGCAATGATGGCGGGCAACAGCGAGATGGTGCGCTCAAAGGAGGCCAGACCGTGGTTGAACGTGCATTTGCCTCCACCGCCAACCATGGCGAAACTGGCCTGGAGTGTCCAGTCCTCTCCTACATGGGCAAGTTGGAAGGAGGGCAGGATGGGGGCGGTAGCCACACCCTCGAAGGTCTTGATGCCGTTCTCGTCGCTGCCATTCAGCGAGAAGGGGTGATGGAAGGGCGTACCCTGGAAAGCGGGAACGGTGATGCCGCTCTTGATGGTGCGGGTCTGCTTCACGCTCTGGTTGGTGAACGAGAGGTGCCAGCCTTGTGGCATGAACGACACACCGGCGGGGTTGGAGTAGACACCGTCGATGGCAATCACACCGTCGCGGGCGAAGTTGCGGTTGAACGCCACGCTGGTATTGGTATTGGTTAATATTCCTCCTGCAAACAATTCTCCTGACATAACCATGGCAATGGCCATGACACACAATCTGATTTTACACATTTTAAACTAATTTTATTGAAATTGTTTGCAAAGTTACATAAATTGTTCTGAATTTCCTTTTATTGAACCTTGGAAGTTAACGTAGATTAACATAAAAATGGCCACAAATTGCACAAAACATTATAAATGTGCAACTTTTGTGGCCATTATCTGTATAAGACAGACTTTCGTGTCTTGGAGTTGCCCTACACGTCTTTCTCTTCTTCTTCCGTCTTCTTCTCGTCTTTGTCGAGCTCGGGGTATTTGATGCGGGTGTGGTAGATGTTCTTCAGCCGTTCCACCAGCACCTGCTTGGCGATGGTGATGTCGCGGAAAGTGATGGGGCACTCGGTGAAGAACCCGCAGCTCACCTGGCTGTCGATGAGTTTGTTCACCAGGTTGCGGATGGTCTCGTCGTTATACTCGTCGAGCGAGCGCGAGGCTGCCTCCACGGCATCAGTCATCATGAGGATGGCCTGCTCGCGGGTGTTGGGGTTCGGCCCTGGATAGGTGAAGGCTTCGGTGTCGATATCCTCGTCGGGATGGGCGTTCTTGTACTTGATGTAGAAGTATTTTGCCATGCCCTGGCCATGGTGGGTGAGGATGAAGTTCTTGATTACGTCGGGCAGGTCGTATTCCTCGGCGAGTTTCTGTCCCTCGGCCACATGGCTGATGATAATCTGGGCGCTCTCCTTCTCGGTGAGCTTGTCGTGGGGATTCACGTTGGCTTGGTTCTCGGTGAAGAACACGGGGTTGGTCATCTTGCCGATGTCGTGGTAGAGGGCTCCCGTACGCACAAGCAGTCCATTGGCGCCGATGCGGCTGGCAATCTCCGAGGCCAGGTTGCCTACGGTGATGGAATGCTGGAAAGTGCCGGGGGCCACCTCGCTGAGGCGGCGGAGCAGGTCCTTGTTGGTGTCCGACAACTCGAAGAGCGTGATGTTGGAGGTAAACTCAAAAGTCTTCTCGATGAGGTACATCATGGGGTAGGTGATGAGCAGCAGGATGCAGCTGATGAAAAACACCATGTAGGTGTTCCTGTCGTCGGGAATGAGCTTGCCGCTCTGGATAAGCTGGATGGCGTAGTGCATCACCGAGGAGCTCACGAACACCATGAGCACGGCCTTGAACAGATGGGCACGCTTCTCCATGTCGCTCAGGGCGAAGATGGCTGCCAGGCCGGCCGCCATCTGCACGGCAATGAACTCAAACCGGTCGCTCACGGCGATGGCCGAGATCATCACCATGGTGACATGGGTGACGAAGGCAGTGCGCGAGTCGAGGAACACCTGTGTGAGCATGGGAACCATGGCAAAAGGAAGGATGTAGAGGCTCAGCAGGTTTTGCCTCATGATGAGCGACACCATGACGGGGAAGATGGTGATCATAGCATAGAGCATCAGAATGTTGCGGAGCTTGCTGAAGTAGTCCTTCCTCGACAGCAGCAGGTAGCAGGTGAACAAGGTGAGCAGGGTGAGCACGTAGAGCAGCTGGCCCAGCGTACGGTTGAGCATCGTCTTGCTGTCTTTCGCCTGGTCGGTGCTCATGGCCTTCACCATAGAGTCAATCTTCAGGGCAATGGTGTCGGTCACGATCTCGCCACGGTCGATAATCTTCTCGCCTTTCTCCACACGCTTGCCCACACCGGTGGCCACGTTGCCTAACAACTGAGTCAGCTCGGTGTCGCTGCGCTTCTGGTCGTACTTGATGTTGGGCCTGATGTAGTTGCTCAGGTTGAACTTGTTGAGTTGGGCTCGGTGCTCGGCCAGGTTGTCGTCGAAGAACAGCATGTCGTAGGCCGTTACCTCGGAGTGGACGTTGTAGTATCTCATCTTCTGCACTTCCTTGCCCGTCGACACCCTGATGACCGACGACGAGTCGATACTGAAAATGCTGCTATAGTCGGCGGCGCTCATCACGGGCTGGCTGTAGATGTTGTGCAGGCGGCGGATAATCTGGTCTTTGAAGGTATACAGCGAACCTGCCTTCTCCTCGGTGAAATTGTTGCTGAAGTCGTCGACGGCACGCTGCTCCACCTCGGTGTCTACCACGTAGAAGGGAATGAAGTTCTTGGAGATGCGCTCCCTCTCGTTCCTGATGGTGGAGTCGGCACGCATCACGTCGAAATTGAAGTCGGCAATCAGGGCGCTGCCCACCCAGGGCCTGCCTATCTCGTAGTGCAGGTGTGTCTCTGTCTGGCCGGGCAATGCCCAGACAATCAGGATGGCGACGGCCAATACCAGTAATGCGTGGGTGAGGACGCCCAATATGCTGCGGTCTTCTTTGTTGTTGCTGATAGCCATGATATAATGTGGTTTTGATGTTGCGAAAGTACAAAAAAAAACCGAAACAGGTGGTCATAATCCATTTTTATTCT
>ONSV01000094.1 GCA_900320585.1 uncultured Prevotellaceae bacterium
GCATAGTCGTCGTAGAGTTTGATGATGAGACGCGCCAGATTGTCGTTCTCGTCGAGCGACTCCACAAGTTCCTTCCGGATGAAAGGCAGCTGGAATCCTAAAAAATACTCATGACTGGCCTTGAGATACTGCATGAGCGTGGGTATGGACAGTTTCGACACGTCATCGACTTCGCGATAGCCATTGATCGTGAAATTGACCACGGCGAGATAAGTATAGGTATCGACGCCCTGTTCCTCGCACACCTCACGCACGGTTTTGTCGCCGAACCCCAGGTTGATGCCAAAGCTGCCCAGGCTCTGGAGCAGGTTGTAGTTGTCGCGGATGAGCGATATCATCTGGTCGTCGGCCTCATACATTTTCTGATTTTTCATGACTTCTATGAATTAAACCCTTTCACTGCCATGAGTGAACGTGCAAAGTAAGGAAAAAAAAACCATGTCTGCAATAATCACAAATAGGTATTTTTATCAAGAAGATGGTTTTGTCCTCATCAAAAATGATTAAAAATGGGTCGAACGGGTGAAAAATGGCAGTGAAATTTTTACCAATTTTTAAGTATTGTGCACCCCATGGCAACAATATAACTTTGCATCTGCCATCCTGAAGGAAAGAGGACCTGGCACACAGAAAACGTGAAACGAACAAAGAGAGAGAAAAATGAATCGAATCAAGAGAACAGCATTGGGCGTAATGATATGTCTCGCCCCGATGGCCGTCTTCGCGCAGGTGAACGCCGGTGACAGCGTGATGGCCCACGCCAATGGCAAGCGGCTCACCGTGGGTGGGTATGGTGAGGTGGGCTACACCCGCAACTTCTTCAGCGACCACGTAAGCCGCTACAGCCAGCCCGAGATGCACAAGGACGACCCCAGCCATGGAAAATTCGACCTGCCCCATGTGGTGGTATATTTAGGCTACGACTTCGGCAAAGGCTGGACGATGGGAACCGAGATAGAGTTTGAGCATGGCGGCACCGGCATCTCTTATGAGAAAGAAGACGAGGAAGGTGGCGAATGGGAGCAGGAGATGGAGAAAGGCGGCGAGGTGGAGCTGGAACAGTTCTGGATTCAGAAATCATTCGGCCGTCAGGCCAACATCAGGGCCGGCCACATCGTGGTTCCCGTGGGCTTGAACAATGCCCACCATGAGCCCCTCAACTTCTTCACCGTCTACCGTCCGGAGGGCGAGAGCACCATCATGCCCTCCACCTGGCACCAGACCGGCGTGAGCTTTTGGGGCCGCAGTGGTGACTTCAGGTATGAGGCTCAACTGCTTGCCGGACTCAATGCCGACAACTTCACCAACACAGGGTGGATAAAGAGAGGCCACAAGTCGCCATTGGAGTATGACGTGGCCAACAAATATGGTGTGGCGCTACGCGTGGACAACTACTCCATAGCCGGACTGCGCATGGCCGTGAGTGCCTACTACGGCCACAGCATCGGCAACAGCTACCCGCGCAACGCCAACGGCGTGGACGCCGAATACAAGGGCCAGGTAGCCATTGGCTCGTTTGATTTCAGCTACAAGGGACACAACTGGATCGTGCGCGGTCAGGCCGACTATGGCTACCTGAGCGATGCCGACCAGCTGAAATACGTCTACAACCGCCTCAACTCGAAATCACCGTTCAAGCACTCGGCCTTCGTGAGCAAGAATGCGTATGCCATCGGCATTGAGGCAGGCTACGATGTGTTCTCGCAGGTGAGCTGCCTGCGTGCCCAGCAGAAGAAGCTCTATGTCTTCGGCCGCTACGAGATGTACGACCCCTACGCCAGCAAGACCAACGGCACTGCCTATGACTACACAGCCGTGAAACGCGTGGCTGCCGGCGTGAACTATTATCCTCTGCCCCAGATTGCCGTCAAGGCAGAGTACTCCCACCGTCTGCTCAAGGACGTCTACAACGACGAGCCCTCGGTGAGCATCGGCATTGCCTACGAAGGGTTCTTCAAATAAGCCATTTCAACATCAAAACGTAATAGAAAATGAAAAATGTGTTCAAAATCGTGCTTCTCACTGCACTGACGTTCGTGACCCCCACCCTTTTCGTCTCATGTAGCGACGACGATGACAACAAGAACAGTTCCTCATCGATTGTGGACGACCCCCGCTTCAAGGACAAAAGCTATGGCGCAGCAGCCATCACCGCCTGCTCCAACCTGGTGTCACAACTTGAGTCGGCCAACAAGACCATCCAGCAAGCGAGCCTCACAGCCGACCAGGAGAATTACCTACGCAACGTGCTCAACAACCTGGTGAGCCGTGTCATTGTGCCCACTTACACCAAGTTGGCCGACGACGTGGAAGATTTGGAGAAGACCCTCAACTGCCTGACCGTGAACAGCATCACCCAGGCCCAAATCAACAAGGCGTGCGAAGACTTCAAGGGTGCCCGAGAGAACTGGGAGCGCAGCGAGGCTTTCCTGATGGGTGCCGCCTCTGACTTCGACATCGACCCCACCATCGACTCGTGGCCCCTCAACCGCACGCTATTGCTCAGCTACTTCAACAATGGCATGAACGACGAGATGCTCGAAGACGCCACCATCCTGGGCTTCCACGCCCTGGAGTTCATCCTCTTCCGTGACGGACAGCCCCGCAAGGCTGAGGAGTTCAAGGGTACCGACACCTACAAGCTGTTCACCAAGATCACCGGCGAGAAAGAACTCTCCTACGCCCAGACCATCTGCAAGCTTTTGAAGGAACGCTGCTTCCAGTTGCAAGTGTCGTGGGAAGGAGCCACCACAGCCAATGCCAGTCGCATGCAGGTAGTGAAAGCCGCCAATCTGAGCTACGTCACCGAGAACGGCCTCAACTACGGTGAGAACCTCATCCAGGCCGGAACCAATGCCAAGAGCACCTTCCGCTCGCTGAAAGCCGCCATCGCCCAAGTGCTCTCCGACGACGAGGGCAGTTGCGTGGGCATTGCCAACGAGGTGGGCACTGCCAAGATAGCCAACCCATTCTCTGCAGGCGACATCAGCTACGTAGAATCGCCCTACAGCTACAATTCCATCACCGACTTCCAAGACAACATCCGTTCGATACGCAACATCTGGAACGGCAGCACCGACGACAATGCGGCCGACAACAGCTTCAGCAGATTCTTCACCAACGTGGGCCAGGACAACATCAACAAAGCCATGAACGATGCCGTGAACGATGCCATCGGCAAAATTGGTTCCATGCCCTCACCCTTCGTGAAATACTGCTCCACCATCTGGAACATCGAATTCTCCGAGTATAACAAATGGAACTGATTCCTACAGACAACAACCTGCCACAAACAACCTGCCACCTAAACGCCTTGCCTGCAGACAAGACGTTTAGGTGGTTTAATCCCACAATACCAAAATGAAGAAAAAACCAACCACACGAAACATCCACCTCGCACGAATTGGAATGATTTGCGCCGCCACGCTCATGCTGGCCACGGCATGCCATGATGACAATGACGACACTCAAAACGGTCTCGGAACACTTACCCCGTCAGAGGATATCTTCGGCAAGGCCAACGACACGTTCAGTGCCGAGGAATGGTATCCGGGCGGAGTGCTCGGCACCACTGAGAAAGCCAGTTACTCGGCAGCCGCTCCCGCTGTGGAGAACATCGCAGGAATGGAGGAAGACTTCAATACAGGCGAGGACCTCTTCGAGCATCTCTACACCTTCGAGCAAGCCCCCCGAAAAGGCCTCGGCCCGGCATGGGTGCGCAATGGCTGTATCTACTGCCATCCTTCATACGGACATGGAAAGCGCCAGTCCAACTACCGTGCCAACACCATTGGCAACGGCTACCTGCTCGTGATCTACCATCCCGACAACAACGCCTACATCAGCGAGGTGACCGGTATGCCCCAGACACAGGCCATGACGCCTTTCAAGGCACCTATCGACGAGAACCAGATCAGCATCGAGTGGAAGAACGTGACGGCGATGGAGAGCGGGATACCCATGCAGTTTGCCGACGGAGAGACCTACTCACTGATTTACCCGGAAGTCCGCATACCGCAATCGGCCTTCAACACCGACCCCAAGCCCGTCAACTATGAAGTGAGGCTTGAGTCGACCATCGGCATCTACGGAACCGGACTCCTTGACGCCATCAGCGATGACGACATGCGCGAGCAATACCGCAAGGAAGCACCCTACGTGGAGCTCAACCCCGCCATGTGGGACAAAGCAGCCAACGATTTCGCCGAGAGTGCCTACTACAAGGCTCCCTACAACGACCTGGGCACTTTCCGTGGCACCCATGGACCCGTGAAGCGCTTCACCTACGCCATGACCCGCGGCTCGCTGCAAGACGGAGCCGGAGCCAACGCCATCTGGAACATCACCAACGTGACCCGCTCCGACCGCCACTACCTCTACTCCACCCCGGCATGGGCCAAGGCGCAGAGCCAGGACCCCGAAGTAATCAGCTATATCAAGGCGCATGGCGCCGATGTCACCAGCATCTTGCATCCCTACTATGCCGACGGCACCGATGAAGGCATTGCCGAGCGCGTGAAGGAGATCCTGAGCGTGACCTCCATCGCCGCCAAGCCCACATTCGACAAATACCTCTTCAATGGTGCCCCATACCTGGGCGAAGAAGAGATGAGCGACAAGCAATACTACCAATTCATGGTATGGCACCGTGGTCTGGCCGTGCCCGCCGCACGCGACCTGAACGACGCCGACGTGAAGCGCGGCAAGCAGCTCTTCACCGAAATAGGCTGCACCCAATGCCACCGTCCGTCGTGGACCACTGGCGATGACAACATGTGGGTAGACGCCAGCATCAAGTCGTATGCCAACTCCAACAACCTGGCCACCGACGGCGACTACACCAAGCTGCTTCCCAAATACCCCAAACAGACCATCTGGCCCTATACCGACATGGTGCAGCACAGGCTCTACATGGTGAACGACATCCGTACCGGCTGGTGCCGCACCACCCCACTGTGGGGCCGTGGCCTGTCGCGCCAGCTCACTGGTGCCGACGACCGGCTGCACGACTGCCGTGCCCGCACCGAGATAGAGGCCATCATGTGGCATGGCTACAGCAAGCAGAGCGATGCCTACGAGTCGACGCTTAGGTTCTTCAACCTGAAGAAGAGCGACCGCGACGCCATTGTGAAATTCATCCGTTCAATTTAAAAACCCACTCATGAGGGTATGTCAAAATGTGAGGATGCCCGCTGGCTGACGCAGCATGCTGCGTCACTACAGCGAGCACCAACCCTTCTTCATCGGGCATTTCCATTCTTGACACGCCCTCTCTCCTACTCCATGCTCAAACGAATCCTCATCCTCGTCTATTCGGCGCTTGTCGTGACAATGGCCATTGCCACCATCGTGGAGAAATACCACGGCACAGGTTTTGCACAATCGCACATCTACGCCTCATGGTGGTTCTCCACCCTCTGGGCCGTGCTCGCCGCCGTGGGCATAGCATGGATAGTGAGACGCCGTATGCGCAAGGCCTACCTCCTCACGCTGCACCTATCGCTTGTCGTCATCCTTGCCGGCGCGCTGCTCACCCACCTCACCTCGAGAAGCGGCATGATCCATCTACGTGAGGGCATGGAAGTGAGACACTATGAGAAATGGGTAGACGACGACAGCACCACGCCCGAGAAACTACCCTTCAGCCTTCGTCTCGAATGGTTCGACATCACTTACCACGAAGGCACCTCATCGGTTTCCGACTATGTGTCGCACATCAAGGTGTCCACCCCAACCGACACCATGCCAGCCATCGTCTCGATGAACAATATCTTTTCGGGAAAAGGCGTACGGCTCTACCAGAACAGTTTCGACACCGACGGCAAAGGCACCTTCCTCACCGTGAGCATCGACCCGTGGGGCATCACCGTAAGCTACCTGGGCTACGCCCTGCTCTTCGTATCACTCATTTGGATGCTCATCACCCCCCAAGGCACGTTCCGCAAATTACTGAGCGACAAACGGCTGGGCACGACAGTCATCCTCATGCTCCTGTCCATCGGATGGGGCACGCCGAGACTCTCGGCTGCCCCCCGTGTGCTCCCCGAAACCACCGCAGAGCAATTCGGCCGTCTCCACCAGCTCTACAACGGCCGCATCAGCCAACTGCAGACCTATGCCCTCGACTTCACCAAGAAGCTCTGTGGCAAGCGAAGTTACAACGGATACAGCGCGGAGCAAGTGCTCACTGGCTTCATCTTCTACCACACCGACTGGAGCCACGAGCCCCTCATCAAAGTGAAGAGCAGCGCGTTGAGAGAAAGACTTGGAATAGGAAAAGAAGCATCGGTGGACGACTTCTTCGGCAAAGGAGACTACCTACTTGGGCCATTGCTTCAGGAATACTATCAGGGCCAACAAGACAAGTTGCACAAAGACGCCCTTGAACTTGACGACAAGCTCCAGCTCATCTTCGAATTACGGCAGGAAGTGCCCCTCAAGCTCTTCCCCTACAGCAACGAGGAAGGGCTGAAATGGTATTCGCCTGCCGACAAGCTGCCCCAGGATATGGAGGAAAGCCGGCAACAATATATCCACACCATACTGCCACTCCTTCGCGAGGCCGCCAAGGCTGGCCGCCACAGCGTGGTGGATGAGGGTATCGGCAAGATATCAGGATACCAGAAGCGCTATGGGGGAACTTCGTTGCCCAGCCATGTACACACATGGGCCGAGCGGCTCTACAACGGCATCCCATTCACCACCCTGCTCTTCATGCTCAACCTGGGCATGGCCATCG
Organism: uncultured Prevotellaceae bacterium; assembly: GCA_900320585.1. Classification (GTDB taxonomy): domain Bacteria; phylum Bacteroidota; class Bacteroidia; order Bacteroidales; family Bacteroidaceae; genus Prevotella. Next base: position 6,740 of record ONSV01000094.1, read on the forward strand.
TATCGCTTTTCGCGGGCAGACTCTCAAGAATCGTGCTGGTGGTATCGGCCCTGCTACAGACATTGGTACTGGCACTTAGGTGGATCATCAGCGGGAACGTTCCCATGAGCAATGGATACGAGACGATGCTGCTGATGGCATGGATAGCCACATGGCTGGCCATAGCGATGGCCCGCCGCGCCCGCATCATGGTCACCTTTGGTTTTCTTACAAGTGGATTCTTCCTGCTGGTGTCACATCTCGGACAACTCAATCCACAAATCAGCCACTTGATGCCCGTGCTCAACTCACCACTGCTCAGCATCCACGTCAGCATCATCATGCTGGCCTATACCCTGCTCAGCATGACCTTCGCATGCGGTGTCACCGCACTCCTCCGTCCCCAAAAGGCCCTCTACCTGCAGTGGCTCTCGATGCTGTTTCTCTATCCCTCGCTATCGGCCCTGGGCATAGGCATCTTCACAGGAGCCATCTGGGCCAACATCAGCTGGGGAACCTATTGGAGCTGGGACCCCAAGGAGACCTGGGCACTCATCACGCTCATGACATACGCGGTGGCCGCCCACAGGCACACGCTCCCGTCGTTACAACGGGCGCGCTCCTATCATCTGTTCATGGTTCTCGCCTTTCTCACCCTACTGATGACCTATTTCGGCGTCAACTATTTCCTTGGCGGGATGCACTCCTACGCCTGAGCATCCTCAGGACTTACCAGCGCCATCACGAAGAACGCCACCTGCAAGGCCATCGACACGCCCAGGACTATCCATCCCAGCCAATAGAAGACCTTGTTGTAGGGGATGTCGTCCTGCGGTCTGAGGAACCGCCAATAACCAATCATCGCCAATACTATCACCACAAGTCCCATCATCTGACATTCAAGGAAGTCGAACGGCAGCATAAGGTCGACGATCTGGATGAGTTTGAGTACCGCGCCGGCGAAAAGCACATACACGCAGTTGTAAAGCGCGTTGCGCGTGCGCTGGTTTTGTCTTGACTTGTCGATACAGAACACCATCAGCACTACGATGGCGAGGAAGAGCACGACATTCCTGAACAAAGGGTTATAGATGATTTGCATAGTGACAGGGGTTAAATCAGCTTCAAGGTAGTTTTGGAAGTAAAAAACCACACATCGACGCCGGTTTCTCGCGACATCAATGTGTGGTTTGCAAAAGCGGCTTGCCGGCTACTTGGCGTAAGCCACCGAGCGGGTCTCGCGGATGACGGTGATCTTCACCTGTCCGGGATAGGTCATCTCGTTCTGGATCTTGTTGGCAATCTCGCCAGAGAGAGCCTCTGTCTCCTTGTCGTCCATCTTGTCGGCCCCCACGATGACGCGGAGCTCGCGGCCGGCCTGGATGGCGTAGGTCTTCGTCACGCCAGGATAGCTCATGGCAATAGCCTCAAGGTCGTTGAGGCGCTTGATGTAAGCCTCCACAATCTCTCTTCGTGCACCGGGACGGGCACCCGAGATGGCATCGCAGATCTGCACGATAGGTGCGAGGAGGGTGTTCATCTCCATCTCGTCGTGGTGAGCGCCGATGGCATTGCAGATATCGGGCTTCTCCTTGTATTTCTCAGCGATTTTGGCTCCATAGAGAGCGTGTGGCAGGTCGCTTTCCTCATCGGGCACCTTGCCGATATCGTGCAGCAGTCCGGCGCGCTTTGCCTTCTTCGGGTTGAGGCCAAGCTCGGAGGCCATCACCGCACAGAGATTGGCCGTCTCGCGTGCGTGCTGCAACAGGTTCTGGCCATAGGATGAGCGATACTTCATCTTTCCGATGATACGTATGAGCTCGGGGTGTAGGCCATGAACGCCGAGGTCGATGGCGGTGCGCTTTCCAATCTCTATCACCTCGTTGTCGAGCTGTTTCTTGACCTTGGCCACTACCTCCTCGATGCGGGCAGGGTGAATACGTCCGTCGGCCACCAGTTGGTGGAGCGCCAGGCGGCACACCTCACGGCGAATGGGGTCGAAAGCGGAGATGACGATGGCCTCGGGAGTATCGTCGACCACGATTTCCACACCTGTGGCAGCCTCGAGAGCCCTGATGTTCCTTCCCTCACGGCCGATGATGCGTCCTTTCACTTCGTCGTTGTCGATATGGAATACACTGACGGAGTTTTCGATGGCCGTCTCGGTGGCCACCCTCTGGATGGTCTGGATAACGATTTTCTTGGCCTGGGCATTGGCATTGAGCTTGGCCTCGTCCATGATCTCGTTCACATAGCTGGCAGCATCGGTGCGGGCCTCATCCTTAAGGCTCTCAACGAGTCGGTTCTTGGCCTCCTCGGCACTCAGTCCGGAGAGTTCCTCCAGTTTTTCCCTCTCCTGCGACTGCATTTTCTCCAGTTCCTCCTGCTTGATGAGGAGCAGTTTCTTCTCGTTGTCGATTCTCTTCTGTCCCTGTTCCACCTCTTGTTTCCGGCGGCCCAGTTCCTCTTGACGCTGGTTGAGCGATATCTCGCGCTGCTTGAGCCTGCTTTCGCTCTGCTGCAGTTTTTGGTTGCGGGTTTGCACCTCTTTCTCCAATTCAGCCTTTTTGTTAAGGAATTTCTCCTTTACCTCCAGCATTTTTTTCTCCTTGATGACTTCTGCGTCTTTTTGGGCAGTATCTATCATCTCGTTGTATTTCCCCTTGATGACATGGAGAAACATCATGTAGCCAGCGATCGCGCCCACGATAAGGCATACGACTGCGACAATTATTGTTGTTATGATATTCATTATTAAAAAGAAGTTATGTTATTGATGATATTCTTCTGTCCTCGGTATTCCCTTGACGTGGCTGCCCGCACCCCATTCCATCAAGAATGGCAGTGGTCATGGCAGAGACGCAGTTGGTCATTTGTCGGCCTGCAACGCTTCCTCAATCTCCGAAGTAAGTTTTACGAGAATATCACTAAAAGGCGCAGTGTCATTGCGCTCAGACTCTTTCTCATATCTAAGCGCAATGTCGATGAGCGACATATACAAAACGTCGATGGCACTCTTCTTTCCCTGTGCCCTTGCGGTATAGGTAGTTACCGTATTGGTTATAAGCTTGGCAGCCCTGCGATACAGTTCCTCCTCTTCAGGATAGATCCTCATGGGAATCTCTGTATCGTAGACATGCAACCTTATATGTAGTTTTTCTCTTCCTTCTTCAGACATCTGTCACGTCATTTCTCACTTAGGAGCGTGATACATTTGTTGACCGACCTGATGAGCTTGTTGAGCTTGGCCTTTGCTGCTTCCAAGTCGCCATCGCTGACCTCAAGCATCCTCGCGGTCTTCAGGTTTTCGAAGTTTTTCTGCGTCGCACTCAACGTGGCCTCCATCTTCCTGATGTGCCCATCGCGCTCATCGAGCTTGCTCCTCAAGTCGGCGTTTTCCTTCCTGAGGTTCTCATACTGAATAATCAGCTGTCGCACACGTGTTGAGAAAAGCGCGATAGTCTTGTCTTCGGCAGTCATACTTCTGATTTTGGCTACAAAATTACATCATAAAATTAGAATCACCAAAAAAAACAGGTGAATTTTGGCAGATGTGTAGTTTTAAGGCGTGTTTGCACATGAATGCCATAAATATGGCGGATGCCTATGTTGCTACTTCGCTGTCTGCTCCTCGTTCTTCCGTGGTTCTTTCTTGGCCAGCATCACTACTTGGTAGACGAAGTCGGTGATCCACTTCTGGCTGAAACCGAGTTTTCCGTTATACTGTCGCACGCCGAGCACGGCTTTCACCACGGCAGGGTCTTTGTAGTCGTTCTTATGGAAGATATTGTTGACGGTCTTCTCGGTCATGCTGAAGATGGCACTCTTGAAAAACGACGGCAGCCTCAACTTGAATTTCATCAAGTTGCCCGTGAGCATCATGAGGTCTTGCGAGAAGGCCTGGAACTGTATGAGATAGGGTTGCACGTCTTGCATGCGCTTGCAGTTCTTCTTCAGCGAATTTTCGATTTCCTTGAAGAAATCGTCATCCATCTTATAGATTTCTT
>ONSV01000046.1 GCA_900320585.1 uncultured Prevotellaceae bacterium
TTTTGATTTTGACTGGGCATTGGCGATACGGATGCGCGAGGTCACGGGCTTGGCTCCTGCAGCGAGAGTGACGAGCATGGCCGATATGTAAATGATGAGTCTTCTCATAGGTGCAATTGTGATAAAGAAATGATGTTGTAGTCTGTCATGGGGCGAATTCCACGGTGCGCTTGCCATCTTCGGTCTCTTCGATGCGCACGCGGACGGCATCCTCGGGCAAGAGGTCTTCTATCAGTTCGGGCCATTCGATGAAACACAGGGCACCGCTGTAGAAATAGTCCTCGTATCCCATGTCGTAGACTTCCTCGATTTTCTTGATGCGGTAGAAGTCGAAATGATAGATGAGCTCGCCTGTGGTCGATGAGCGGTATTCGTTGACGATGGCGAAGGTGGGCGACGTGATGACATCGTCTACGCCCAGTTCCTCGCAGATGGCTTTGATGAAGGTGGTCTTTCCGGCTCCCATCTTCCCATACATGGCAAAGATGGTGTGCTCGCCCATGGCTGCCACGAATTCTCTCGCGGCCTTGCCGATTTGTTCCAATTGGTCAATCTGGATGGTCATAGTGTGTTATCGTTTGCGTTGGGTCAGGGTCACCACGGGGATAAGCATCTCCTCGAGCGAGATGCCTCCGTGCTGGAAGGTGTCCTTATAGTACGACACGTAATAGTTGTAGTTGTTGGGATAGGCGAAGAAGTCGGCACCGGTGGCAAACACATAGGTGGTGCTCAGGTTGGGGGCCGGCAGTTGTGCCTGCTGGGGATTCTTGATGAGGAATACTTCTTTGGGGTTGTAGCTCAGGTTCTTTCCCAGTTTGTAGCGCAGGTTGGTATTGGTGTTGCGGTCGCCGATAACCTTGATGGGCTTCGAGGCACGGATACTGCCGTGGTCGGTGGTGAGCACAATCTTGTAGTCGGTCTGGGCGAGCTGGCGGAAAAGGTCGGCCATCACCGAGTGGCGGAACCAGCTGCGGGTGATGCTGCGGTAGGCTGACTCGTTGTTGGCCAGTTCGCGCACCATTTTCGACTCTGTGCGGGCATGTGAGAGCATGTCGATGAAGTTGAACACCACCACGTTGAGGTCGTTCTTCTTCAGGTTGTTGAGTTGCTGCATGAAAGCCTCGGCCGCGGGGGAGTCGTTTACCTTGTGGTAGGAGAAGGTGTTGTGACGGCGAAAGCGTTCCAGTTGGGTCTGGATGAGCGGTCCCTCATTGAGGTTCTTGCCTTCCTCCTCGTCCTCGTCTACCCACAGTTCCGGAAACATGGTGGCAATCTGTATGGGCATCAGGCCACTGAAGATGGCGTTGCGTGCATATTGGGTAGCAGTGGGGAGGATGCTGTAGTACATGTCCTCATCGATGTCGAACATGTCGCCAATCTCCTGCGACAGCACACGCCATTGGTCGAAGCGGAAATTGTCGATCACGATCATGAACACTTTCTCGCCTTGGTCGAGCAAGGGGAAAATCTTGCACTTGAAGATGTCGTTGCTCATCATCGGGCGGTCGTCGGCAGGACCAGCCGATTGGCGTATGTGCTTGCCGGGACTTTGTGGCTGCACCCAGTCGAGATAATGCTTCTTGATGAATTTCGCAAAACCATTGTTGGCATCTTCCTTCTGCGTGTGGAGCATCTCGGTCATGTTGCTTTCCGTGTCGCTCAGCTCCAGTTCCCAGTGCACCAGGCGCTTGTAGATGTCAATCCAGTCGGCAGAGGTCTTGCAGTCGGAAATCTTTGTCGAGATGTCGAGAAAATTCTGCTGGTATCCGCTCTGGGTCACTTCGGTGACGATTTCCTTGCGGTGGATGTTCTTCTTCAGGGTAAGGAGAATCTGGCTGGGATTGACGGGCTTGATCAGGTAGTCGGCGATTTTCGAACCGATGGCCTGGTCCATGATGTTCTCTTCCTCGCTCTTGGTCACCATCACGATAGGGGTGATGGGAGAGATCTCCTTGATTTTCTGCAAGGTTTCCAATCCCGACAAGCCTGGCATCATCTCATCGAGAAGCACCAGGTCGAAGGTCTGTTGGCGGCATTGGTCGATGGCGTCGGTGCCGTTGCTCACCGTCGTCACTTCATATCCTTTGTTGCGTAGGAAAAGAATGTGTGCTTTCAGTAGCTCAATCTCGTCGTCTACCCAAAGTAATTGTCCGTTGCTCATCTGTTAGAGTGTTTAAAAACCGTCAAGTTCGTAGTACTCGTCTTCCAGGTCGAGGTCGTCGAGCTCTTTCTCTTTCTTCTTTGTCGAGGACGATGGCACGGGAGGCGTGTCGTCGTCAAGGTCGTATTCATCGTCGAAGACAATGTTGTCATCGGTATCCTGCTGTTGCTGCACCACCTTAGGCTGTTGCTGCACCACAGGAGTGGCCTTAGGCTGGGGCTTCGCCGTTTGGGTGGCTGCTTTTTGTGCCTTCTTCTCGGTCTTGTCCTGCGTTCTTTGCTTGGGTTGGGTTTGCGAGCTGTTGTTTGTCTGGCCCTTGTGGTCTTGGCGCTTCACCTGGAGGATGTATTCGTCGTCCTCGGAATTCCCACCAGTGTTGTTGCTGTTTTCTTCTATTTTGATGTCATTGCCTTGCGGAATGGTGGGAACTACCGAACCTGTAGGAGGCACAATGACGTTGTCGTCTTCAAGGTTGTAGGAATCGTCTTCAGGTATCGTGACCTGATTGTCGTCCTCTGTGGGAATCACCACGTCGTCTGTGGGAGGCGTTATCACGTTGTCGTCGGTCGCGGGAATCACCACGTTGTCGTCCTCAGCGGGCACGTCGACGGTAGTTGGGGTGGTTGGCTGACTGCCCTGTGCGGGATTGGTGGGTGCAGGCGTGTCGGGCAGGTCGAATCCGTTGTCATCGTTGGCAGGTGTGCCGGGAACTTCTTCGGGCAGGTCGAATCCCTCGTCCACGGCATTGCCGCCACCATTGTCGTCGTCGATGCTCATTCCGTCATCGTCGGTGCTTCCTTCCGCATCACGCCTCGGAAGGGCGTCTTTCATGTCAACCTCTTTCTCATATCCCATCTCGGTGGGTTCGGAGAGCAGGTATTCGGTACGCACCTTCAAGGGGGCGAAATGCTTAGTGTAGAACTCATCGTAGTCGTCGTAGCTGAATTGCTTGCCCAGCAGTTCCACGTTGTCGGTGCTGATGAGGATGGTGCGGGCTTTCCGCGTCAGCCTCACGATGTTGGCCTGACTTTGTACCTCGCTGGCATATTGGTGTGCCTCGTCGAAATTGCGGAAACCAGAGAACTTCATCAGGTGTACGCCATCGGCATCTTCGATTTCGATGTCGAAGTTGCGCACCATGTACGTGGTGAAGTTGAAGCGTGCCATCTCGAAGAGCAGCTGGTTCTCGTTGAGCGAGTCGGGTGAGTAGGCGATGATGAAGAGGAAGTCTTTGTTGCGGTCGGCCACGAACCGGCGGGCAGCGATGGAGTCGCTGTCGTTGAGTACGGCGGCACGGCGGCTCCATACATCGCCCAGGTCGAATTTTCCTCCATGCAACTTGCGGCCTGCTTTCACGCCGTTCACGATCATTCCGGCCATCTCGCTGATGCGGCTGCTGGGATAGTTCTTCACCACATAGTTCATGTCGTCGAGGCAGCCGTCGGTATCGTTGTTGTTCAAGCGGCTCAGTCCGCGTATGAAGACGAACTTGTCGCGGTTGGCACCTAAGGGGAATCGGGTTTCCGATATTTGTGCGTTGCCTACCACCTCCTGGTAGCGGTCGGCCTTGAAGGCTTCATAGGTGGCGGCATAGAGTGAGTCTTCGATATGCTCTCCCCATTTTGAGTTCTCCACATAGTAGGGGTCGGTGAGGATGGTGGTCCACTGACTTTGGGGGTAGCTCTCCCGCAGTTTGTTCACGTAGCCCTCGGCGATGGCCGTCTCGCCTTTGCGAGAGTAGAGCAGGAACAGGTGGTAGTACACCTCGTCCATCTTCTCGAAGTTGGGGTAGGAGAGGGTGAGCCTGTTGAACTGCTTTTCGCTCAGACGCAGGTTGTCGAATTTGTCTTTGAAGATGATGCCCGAATGGAACAGGCCGTCGGAGATGGCGGCATGACACTCTGCTTTCTGCTCATCGGTGAATGGTATTTGTGCCAGATAGTACTCACGCTTGTGGGGGTCGTTCTGGGCACTGTCGGGAACGGCGGCGGCAAGAGAGTCCTCGAGTGCTTGCTGGATAGCGGCAAGCGAGTCCTGCAAGGCATCGCCGCTGCCGTCGAAGTTGAGGTCGCTCACCACTGTCTTGTTCACGCGACGCCAGTTGTCGGCGTTCTCGCGCTTGCCCCATTGCTTCTGGAATGCGGCTTTTCCCTGCGATACGGCCAGCTGGTTGTAGAAATACCATTCGCCCTTTTGCTCGTTGGTCTGGATGGTGGGGGAGGTCTGTGGTTGGTTGCGGTTGCCCACGGCACCGTTGCGCTGCTGCATTTGCTGGGCATTGGCCTCTTCTTGCTGGCGGCGCTCCTCACGCTCTTTCTTCTTCAGGGCATCTATCACGCGGTCGATGGCCTCGTTGCGCTCTTTCTCCGGCATCTCAGAGAGGGCGAGGAGGGAGTCTTGCAGGTGTATCGACTCGGTGTGGGGGGCCAGCTCGTCGAGAATCTTCGAACGGCGCGAGAGTTCCTCGTAGTCCTTGCGCTCCTTGTCGAGCATGCCTATGGCGGCACCATAGCAGCGCTGGGCATCGCCATATTTCTCTTTCTCCCAATACAGGTCGCCGAGTTTCAGGAGCAGCACGCCTTTCTCCACGCCGCTCCGGGTACCCTTCTCGTTGCCTTTCTCATACGCGGCAATGGCGTTTGTCGTGTCCTTGTCTATCAGATAGACATTGCCCATGGCATAGTACACCTGGTCGAGATAGTCCTTGTTGTTGTCGTTGGCGGCCATGCGCTTCAGGCGGCTGATGGTCTGCTTGGTCTTGCCAGAAGCCATCACCTCGGTCATGGCGATGCGGGCATTGAAGTCGAGCTCATAGGGTGGGTTTTGCCTGCACACCTTGCGGAAAGCCTTGTAGGCAGCTTCGCGATGGCCCAGTTCGGCTTCCATCTGTCCGAGCAGGAACCACTCGCGGGCACGCTGCTTGCGGCGCATCTCGTGCTTGATGACCTTGCGCAGGTAGGGGATGGCACGCTCGTAGTCGCCCATGTGGATGTAGTAGTCGGCATAGGTGTAGTCCCACTCTTTCTGGGCATGCCAGTCGATGGAGTCGCGACTCATGTTGCGTATCACGTCCTCGGCATCGTAGAGCCATTCCTGCTCAATATAGCATTTGGCCAGCCAGGCGCGGGCTTTGCCATAGATGGCTGGCTGGGTCTGGTAAAGACGGCTCATATACGAGAAAGTGGCGGCGGCTTCGTCGAAGGCACCCTTATGGAATTGTGAGCGGCCCATCAGCAACCAGGCCTTCCAGAGCATGGGGTTGTACTCGCGGCGGTTGAGCCACTCGATGTCGCGGGCGGTCTTGCGACGGTTCTTGGTCCACTCCGGACGCTTGTTGATGCTGTGGAGCTTGATGGCTTTCTGGCATTTCTCGATGGCCTTGTCGTAGTTGCCCTTGCCTATCTCGCGACTCTGCTTGTTGGCTACGGGGTAGAGAGGTATAATCTCGGTATAGTTGTCCTTATTGCCTTTTTCCTTCTCCAGCGAACCGTCGATATAGGCCAGCGTGCCGTTGTAGTAGGTGTTGTATTTGGCGGTGAACGATTGCCAGAAACGGCTCTTGGCCGTGTTCTTCTGCGAAGAGCACGACAAAACGGCTAACAGCGTGGCTGCAAGCACAAGGGGAGCGATGGCTTTCGTCCAATAATGTCTCATACTACAAATTAACCCGAAGATAGGCATTTTATTGCCTTCGGGAGGGCGGTTTTCTGTCGGTGAAAGGCGTTTTTGCTACCTGTTGTCGCTGATGAGCATGAGCACCTCGTCTTTCAACTGGTCGGGCAACTGGATGCCACGGAGTGTGAGGCTGCGAGTCCAGGGGGCCACCTCGTCGGGGCGCATGGTGTAGAGCACGTCAGAAAACTGCTCGGCCTCGGCCTCGCTATAGCTGTCGGAAGGCCGGCCGGCAAAGGTGTCCAGCTCCTCGTCGTCGAAATACTCAATGGGGCGTACCGAGGCTTCCATCATGCACTCTTGCTCACATTTGTTGTTGGTGCCGTCGCAGGTGTCGCAGCTATTGCCCACGACGATGGGGGGCTCCTCACCCTTCGTGGTCAGCTTGCTCACCAAGGCAGCCACAAGGCCGAGCACAGACAGGGCAGCAATGCTTATCCAGACGATGCTCATCTTTCCTCAATTTGATAGCCGGCGAGGCGGAGGTCGTCCCAGTAGCGGGGATATGACTTCGTGACCACCGAGGGATTGTCGATACGCAGACCGGGAAACAGATGGGCGGCTGGTGCGAAGGCCATGGCCATGCGGTGGTCTTCGTAAGTGTGAATCACCGGGTGTACGTCGGGCTGGCATCGCTCGCCGGTCCATATCAGGTCGTTGGCGGCATTGCTGTGCACCACGAAGCCTATCTTCAGCAACTCGTTCTTGAGGGCTTCTATGCGGTCGGTCTCCTTGATGCGGAGCGTGCTGAGGCCCTCAAAGTGGAAGGGGATGCCTTTCAGCACGCAAGTCAGGACAAAGGTCTGGGCCAGGTCGGGCTGACTGATGAAACTGTATTCCAATCGTGGCAGGGTGATGTGGTGGCGACGGAGGGTGACGGTGGTGGGCACGCCTTTCTCGGTACTGTCGAAAGTGGTCCTCACCCCGAGCACGCTGAAGAGATAGCGCACCATCGAGTCGCCTTGTCGTGAGCCATCGGTCAGACCGGTGAGGCGCACTTCCGACTCGTTGTCGGCCAGCGACAGCATCTCATACCAATACGAGGCGGCACTCCAGTCGTTCTCGATGAAATAGGGCGTGGTGTGGTAGGGATGGGGTTTCACCTCAATGGAACTGGGTCCCGTCCATTCCACTTCGGCGCCAAAGTCGCGCATGGTGCAGAGGGTGAGTTCGATATAGGGCTTCGAGATCACGTCGCCCGACAACTGCAACTGCATGCCATTGCGCATGGAAGGGGCTGCTATGAGCAGTGCCGAGATGTATTGCGAACTGATGTTGCCCGGCACTTCTATCCAGCCGCCATCAAGTTGGTGGCCACGGATGCGCAAGGGCGGGAACCCTTCTTCCGACGTATATTCGATGTCGGCACCCAGACGGCGAAGGGCATCAACCAAAGTGCCTATCGGCCGGTGCTTCATGCGCTCCGTGCCGGTGATCACATGCTCCCCGCTGTCGGTGACGGCCAAGTAGGCGGTGAGAAATCGCATGGCAGTACCGGCGGCCTTGATATCAATGGTGTAGGGCATGTCGCGTAGGGCACGAACTATTACCTCGGTGTCGTCGCAGTCGGAGAGGTTGTCGGGTAGTTTGTCACCGCCCGAAAAAGCGTGAATCACCAATGCGCGGTTGCTCATACTCTTGGATGAAGGGAGGTTGATGGTGCAGTTGAGTCGGCTTGGGGCGGTTATTTCATATTGCATATCATTATTTTTAGGGCGTCATTATTGTTGCAAAGATAGTGAAAGCCGAGCGCAACGCAAAACAAAACACGAAGTTTTTGTTTTGCTTTGCCGAGGCGCCTCCTATCTTCGATTAAGAATCAAAGTAGTGAAAGCCGAGCGCAACGCAAAACAAAACACGAAGTTTTTGTTTTGCATTGCCGAGGCGCCTCCTATCTTCGATTAAGAATCAAAGTAGTGAAAGCCGAGCGCAATGCAAAACAAAACACGAAGTTTTTGTTTTGCTTTGCCGAGGCGCATCCTATCTTCGCCGCGCAAGCGGCAGGGTGGTGTAAAGCAAAAGAAATACAAAATAAATCGCAGATTTATGGACAAAACACTTGTTATGCTAATTATTTTATCTAAATTTGCCCACAAACAGTTAAAATATTGCCATTATGTTACAAATTCTGGATATCATTCTTCCTGATGGTAGTAGGCCTCGCAGACGCTTCGGCCCGCTCAATGATCCACACCGGATACAAATTGATACGGTTCAGACGGAAGTCAGTGATACGGTGAACGGTGCGACCGACTCCATCAATGGCGCTTCTGACTCGCTGAATGCGGTGCCCGACACGCTGGAGCAGTCGGTGTCGCTGGTCAACAATTTAGGAACGGGCACAGGCGGCTCATCCTCGATGATGTGGACCATGCTGTTTGTGATACTCGCCCTGGCCATTTGTTTCTATTTGGTCTTCGCTTATCGACGGCGTTTGCAAATGGGCAAGCGATAGCAAAGGCATTTGCCTGCTTTTCTTGGTGGCCTCAGTAGCTGATGTCGTTTAGGGTGGTGCTTGAGGCAAAGCGGTTGAGGTCTACCTTGCCTTTGATGCCCTCGATATGGCCGGTCTCGCTGTATTGCCAGATGTTCCATTTCCCGCCACCCTTGATATAGGGCTTCTCTCCTCCATAGCGAGCCAGAAAAAGGTAATGCTTGTTGAACTCTGGGGCCAAATACTTGTTGTAGAAGTCGTGCCCACTGTAAATCAGTGGGTATTTGCCATATTCGGCTTTCATCAGTTCCATCATTTCTCTCAGGCTTTCCTGCAACTGCTCACGGTTGCAGCCGCGGTTGCCCTTTTCCTCCACGTCGATCATCGGCAACAGGTCCTGCTGGCGCTTGTCCACGCGCTTGCGGAAATTCTCGAATTGTTCTTTAGCTGAGCGGCGTGAGGTGAAGAAGTGGTAACTGCCCACTTTCAGCCCTTCCTTGCGGGCTTCCTTGATGTTGCGGGCATAGCGGTGGTCGCTGAGGCTCTTGCCCTCGGTGGCTTTGATATACACAAACTGGATGCGCTTGTTGTCGGCCACTTTCTTCCAGTCAATCTTCCCGTTGTGCTTGGATACGTCGATGCCGTCGTACTGGCCTGTCGAGGTTTCTGACGAGAAGCCAATCCACGAAAAGACCGAGGAGAATGTGCCCGGACTCACCAGGCGCCATAGCAGCACCAGGAACAAGAGGGTCAGGACCGTGTTCCTCACCCTCGCCCATGTCCACCGCTTGTGGCGCCGTGTCTTGGCTCGCCTTTTCTTGCTCGGTTTCCTATAAGTCATCGTGTCAGCAAATTCATCCATCCGATGATGAATCCGAGCAAGGCGCCAAACCATACGATGGCTTTCAGTTCCTTGTCGATCACCTCAAAAATGATTTTCTCCACTTGGTTCATGTCCATCTCGTTGATGCGGCTCTCCACCACCTGGCTGATGTCGACCGCACGAAGAATCTTGGGCAGTTGCTCCCGGATGATTTTCTCGTACATCGAGAGCAACGACTGCTTGGCACGCGACAAGTCGTCGTCCTTGTTCTCAAGCAACTGACTCACTCGGCAGGAAAGCAGGTTGTCGGTCTCGGTGCTGATCAGGTTGCCCACAATCTCGCGTGAGTTCTTTTGCAACATCTCGTTGATGTTCTTGGCCAGCAGATTCTCTACAGGTTCGGCAAGTGAGTTGATGAACTGAGAGGTGAAACGGGTGCCGCTACGGCCGAACAGACGGTCGATGCCACGGCTGATCATGTCGCCGATGCCGCCGCCATGGCCGATACCCTCATCGGCAAGCCTGTCGCCGATGCCACTGCCAAAATGCTGCATCTTCTCCATGACGTGGGCAACTGCCAGATGGGCAATGTCGTCGCCTACTTCCGACGTGGCCAGTTTCTTGTAAATCAGGTCGCTGAGGTCGTCGGCGCTGCTGTGGGCAATGTCGTCGATCTCCTGTGCCGACAGGTAGTGGGACAAGAATTCGCGCAACGACTCGTCGTTGTGCTTCTGCTTGTGGATGAAGCGGTCAAGGGCTTCGCCAATCTTGTCGGTCATCTCCTTGCTCAGTAGGTGCTTCTCAAGCACCTCCTGGTTCATTAGGTTGGCGCTGATGGTGGTGCCGATAGAGGCGGCCAGCCTGCCTTTCTCTTTCGGGATGATGCCTGGAGTGAAGGGTATCCGCTTGCCAAAAAGGTATTTCGCCTCATGGGGCCTGAAGAGCATCCTGATGGCGATGTCGTTGGTGATATAGCCAATCGCCGCGCCTACTATCGGTGGAATGATATAGGATATGAACATGGTGGTTCCTTTTAGTGAAGATATGGGGCAAAGATACGACGAAGAGAGGGAAATGCCAAATTTATTAAGTTTTTTTCAAATCCTTTGCTCCTCTTCACGGCAATGCTGTCAGGAGAGAAGTTCATCGTATGGTGAATTAATGGCCGATTCTTTTTGCTCGGCGCTCTTTTTTCACTAATTTTGCACCGCCTTTTAGCAACTAACACAAAGTAGCCATGAAATATTCTATTGAAAAAGTGACGACGCTCATCGGGGCGCACCGATATGGGGATGTCAATACCGATATACAGTGGATGCTCACCGATAGCAGGTCGCTTTGCTTCCCTGAGGAAACACTCTTTTTTGCCATCAAGTCTGCACGCAACGATGGCCACAAGTATATCCACGACTTGTATGTGGGTGGTGTGCGCAATTTCGTGGTGCAGCAGGTGCCTGAGAAATGGACAACGCTCTATCCCGACGCCAATTTCCTGAAGGTGGAGAACTCGCTGATGGCGCTGCAGCGGTTGGCCGAACGCCACCGCGACACTTTCGATATTCCGGTGGTGGGTATCACCGGCAGCAATGGTAAGACCGTTGTGAAGGAGTGGCTCTTCCAACTGCTCTCGCCGCAAATGGTGGTCACACGGTCGCCACGCAGCTACAACTCGCAGGTGGGAGTGCCGCTGTCGGTGTGGCTGCTCAACGAACGTTCAGAAGTGGCTCTCTTCGAGGCGGGCATCAGCATGCCTGGTGAGATGAGGGCCCTGCGGCATATCATCCAGCCCAATATCGGTGTCTTCACCAATATCGGAGCGGCCCATCAGGAGAATTTTGAGTCGCTGGAGCAGAAGTGCCTTGAGAAGATGACGCTCTTCAAGAATGCCAAGACACTGGTGTTTCATGCCGACAACGAGATCATCGCCCGTGCCGTGCAAAATTGTGGGTTCACCGGCGAGCCGCTCTCCATCTCCACGACCGACAGCCATGCCGCGATGTTTGTGAAGAACATCGAGAAGACATACCTCAACACTCACGTGGAATATGTGTTCAAGGGTGTCGAGGGCGAATACACGTTGCCTTTCATCGATGAGGCTTCGGTGACCAACTCGCTCGCCTGTGCCACAGTGGCGCTCCATCTTGGAGTGACGGCCGACGACCTCTCACGGCGGATGGCCCAACTCGAGCCAGTGGCCATGCGCCTGGAAGTGAAGGAGGGGCAAAACGGTTGTACGCTCATCAACGACTCCTACAACTCCGACTTCAACTCGCTCGACATTGCCCTCGACTTCATGAACCGCAGGCCCGACCATAAGGGACGGCAGCGCACGCTCATCCTCAGCGATATCCATCAAAGTGGGATGGCCCCCGAAAAACTCTACAAGGAGGTGTCGGCGCTGGCCATGAGCAGGGGCGTGAAGCGGTTCATCGGCATCGGACCGGAGATTTCGGCCCAGGCCGGCCAGATAGAGGTTGAAAAAAAGGCCTTTTTCAATGATACCGACGAGTTTGTGGCAAGTCCGGTGTTCAAGACCCTCTCCAATGAGGTGATTCTCCTCAAGGGCGCCCGCGACTTCAATTTCGACAGACTCACCGAGCGGCTCGTGCAGAAAGTGCATGAAACCATCCTCGAGGTCAACCTCAACGCTGTGGTGGCCAACCTCAACCATTACCGCACCTTCCTCAAGCCTACCACAAAGGTGGTGTGCATGATCAAGGCCGATGCCTATGGGGCAGGTGCAGTGGAGATAGCCAAGACTCTGCAAGACCATCAGGTAGACTACCTGGCCGTGGCCGTGGCCGACGAGGGCGTCACCCTGCGCGAGAATGGCATCACGGGAAATATCATGGTGATGAATCCCGAGATGTCGTCGTTCAAGACCATTTTCGATTACGAACTGCAACCCGAGGTGTATAGTTTCCGGCTGCTCGATGCATTGGTGGCGGCGGCCAGGAAAGAGGGCATCTACAATTATCCCGTTCACCTGAAAATCGATACTGGCATGCACCGCCTGGGATTCGACCCCGCAAAGGATATGGATGCGCTCATACAACGGCTGAAACGGCAGAACGCGATACTGCCCAGGTCGGTGTTCTCGCATTTCGTGGGTTCCGACTCCGACGACTTCAACCATTTCTCGCAACTGCAGTACGACCGGTTCTTGGAGGCTTCCGAGAAATTGCAGGCCGCCTTCTCGCACAAGATTCTGCGACATATCGACAACAGCGCGGGCATAGAGCATTTCCCCGAACGACAACTCGACATGTGCCGGCTCGGTCTGGGACTCTATGGCATTGACAGCCGCGACGGACATGTGATCAACAACGTCAGTACGCTGAAGACCACCATCCTGCAACTACGGAAAGTGCCCAAGGAGGAGACCGTGGGGTATAGCCGGAAAGGGGTGCTCACACGCGACAGCGTGGTGGCCGCCATCCCCATAGGATATGCCGACGGACTGAACCGTGGCCTGGGAAGAGGACGTGGGTATTGCCTGGTAAACGGGCACCGTGCGCCTTATTTGGGGAACATCTGCATGGATGTGGCGATGGTCGATGTCACCGACATCCCTTGTCAGGAAGGCGACACAGTGGAGATTTTCGGCGACCATCTGCCCGTGACCGAACTCTCGGATGTGCTCGGAACCATACCCTATGAGGTGCTTACTTCCGTGAGCAACCGGGTGAAGCGTGTCTATTTCCAAGATTAGGGTTTCAGACCATCCGCCGATGGCATCAACAGGAAAAGGGGTTAAGAGTCTCGGCTCTTAACCCCTTTTCGGGTGGTTGGCAGAAGATTAGTAGTTCTCGGCCTTCAGTTCAAAGTAGCTCTGCGGATGGTCGCATACCGGGCAAATCTCGGGAGCTTCCTTGCCCACGACAATGTGTCCACAGTTGCGGCACTGCCAGATGCAGTCGCCATCGCGTGAGAACACCACCTTGTCCTCGATGTTCTTCAGCAGTTTCAGATAGCGCTCCTCATGGTGCTTCTCGATGGCTGCCACGGCACGGAATTTGGCGGCAATGTCGTCAAAACCTTCCTCTTCGGCCTCACGGGCCATGCGGTCGTACATGTCGGTCCACTCGAAATTCTCACCCGAGGCGGCGGCCTTCAGGTTCTCCTCGGTGCTGCGGATACTGCCACCCTCGAGCAACTTGAACCACATCTTGGCGTGCTCCTTCTCGTTGTTGGCGGTCTCCTCGAAAATGGCGGCTATCTGCTGGTAACCGTCTTTCTTTGCCTTCGATGCCCAGTAGGTGTACTTGTTGCGGGCCTGGCTCTCGCCTGCAAATGCCTCTTGCAGGTTCTTCTCTGTCTTTGTTCCTTTCAATGATTTCATTTGTGTATAGATATTTGGTGTGAATGATTATATGCTGATCTCACCACAAAGCGACTGGTTCATCAGCCGGCGGATGGTGTGGGGGTCGGTGTAACGGGCCTGGAGATACATCAACTTGGTCACGGCGCTCTCTACCGTACTGTCGTAACCGCTGATCACACCGGCACTCTTCAGTTGTACTCCCGTGTCGTAACGGTCCATCTCCACACGCCCCGATATGCATTGGCTGATGTTCACCACTGTCACGCCTCTGGCGCTCGCTTCCTTGAGCAGATGGAGAAGCCACGGCTTCTGGGGGGCATTGCCGCTGCCGAAGGTGCGCATCACCACCGAGCGCAACTCTGGGGCTTCGAACACGTGGCGGAGGAAACACTCCTGGATGCCGGGAAAGAGCGACAGCACAATCACGTTGGTGTCCATCTCCATATGAGGAACCATGGGCTTGCTGAAGTCGGGCGACAGGATGTGGTTGCTGCTGGCATACACAAACTCCACACCCGCATTGCACAATACGGGGTAGTTGAATGTGGCAAAGGCGTTGAATCCGTCGGCGCTCTGCTTGGTGGCCCGGTTGCCACGGAGAAGGTGCCCACTGAAGTAGATGCACACCTCGGGAACAATGGCACGACCGTCAGGGTGATGGGCCGACGCCAACTCAATGCTGGTCACCAGGTTCTCCTTGCCGTCGGTGCGCAACTGGCCTATGGGCAGCTGACTGCCAGTGAGGATCACGGGCTTGGTCAGGTTCTCGAGCATGAACGATAGGGCAGAGGCCGTGTAGGCCATCGTGTCGGTGCCGTGAAGCACTACAAAGCCATCGTAGGCATCGTAGTTCATGGAGATGATGCGCACCAGGTGCGCCCACATTCGTGGAGTCATGTCGCTGCTGTCGACGGGAGGAGAGAAATGATAAGTGTCGATGCTCGTGTTCAGGTATTTGAACTCGGGCATGTTCTTCGACAGATGCTCAAAGTCGAGCGGCTCCAGGGCACGGGTCAGCGGATTGCAGCCCATGCCAATCGTACCACCAGTGTAGATGAGCAATACCTTGCCAGTGCGGTGATAGGTGGTGCTTGAGGGTGACTTGTCTTCGGTGTACGACATCGTTTGCGTATTTTTACTGCAAATATAACTTAAAAATGACGGAATACAAAATATTTTCCTTATATTTGCATAGTTTTTCAGATTGGGTCTGCACGACTTCATACGCCTGCTGGCCTCATTGCCAAAGAGTAAACCTTAAAAACATTCCAACTAAAACATATTTATCTTATGAAAAAATTCATGGACGACAACTTCCTGCTGCAAACAAAAACCGCACAGGACCTTTTCCACAATCATGCGGCTAAAATGCCCATCATCGATTACCACTGCCACCTCATACCCGAGATGGTGGCCAACGACCACAAGTTCAGCAGCATCACCGAACTGTGGCTGGGAGGCGACCACTACAAATGGCGTGCCATGCGCACCAATGGCGTAGACGAGAGGTTCTGCACCGGAAAAGATACCACCGACTGGGAGAAATTCGAGAAATGGGCCGAAACCGTGCCTTATACCTTCCGCAACCCTCTTTATCACTGGACTCACCTCGAGCTCAAGACGGCTTTCGGTATAGAGAAACTCCTCTCACCGAAGACGGCCCGCGAGATTTTCGACGAGTGCAACGAGAAGCTCAAGCTCCCTGAGTATACAGCCCGTGGACTGATGCGCAGATATAACGTAGAGTGTGTCTGCACCACCGACGACCCCGTCGACGACCTCAGATTCCACAAACAGACCCGTGAGAGCGGATTCGAGATCAAGATGATACCTGCATGGCGCCCCGACAAGGCCATGAACATTGAGAAACCTGAGTTTGCCGCTTATGTGAAACAATTGGGCGAGGTGGCCGACATCGACATCAAGTCGTTCAAGGATATGGTCGACGCACTGCAACGCAGGCACGACTTCTTCCATGAGAATGGATGCCGCCTGAGTGACCATGGCATCGAGGAATTCTACGATGAGCCCTACACCGACAGCCAGATTGAGATCATTTTCGAGAAGGCTCTCCGTGGGCAACAACTCTTCGACACTGAGGTGAGACAGTACAAGCACTGCTTCCTCACCATCATGGCCGAGATGGACTACGACAGCAACTGGACACAGCAGTTCCACTATGGTGCCATCCGCGACAACAACAGCCTGATGTACGACCGCCTGGGTCCGGATACTGGATTCGACTCCATCGGAGAGTTCAACACTGCCCGTGCCATGAGCCATTTCCTCAACCATCTCAATGCTGAGGGCAAACTCACGCGCACCATCCTCTACACACTCAATCCTTGTGCCAACGAGGTGATTGCCACAATGCTCGGCAACTTCCAGGATGGGTCGTGCCCAGGAAAGATTCAGTTTGGCTCGGGATGGTGGTTCAACGACCAGCTCGATGGTATGACAAGACAGATGAACGCGCTCTCCGTGCTCGGACTGCTGAGCCGCTTCGTGGGCATGCTCACCGACTCGCGCTCATTCCTTTCCTATCCGCGCCATGAGTACTTCCGCAGGCTTCTCTGCAACCTGCTCGGCAATGATGTGGAGAACGGACTGCTCCCCGACGACATGGAGTCGCTCTACAGAATGGTGGAGGATATCAGCTATTACAACGCCAAGAACTACTTCAAGTTCTATTAAGGCTATACGCTTGAGTTAGCGACAATAAGGCGACCGCGACATGTTCTCGGTCGCCTTTTTTTAATCTTTCAACAAAAATATTTGTCAGTTAGAAAAAAAACACTAATTTTGCAGAAATTTTAATCGTAATCTTGAAATGAAGAAAATTCTATTACCTCTGGTGGCGATGATGGCCATCGTCTTAATGAATAGTTGCCAGACGAGCAAGCAGGTGCCCTACATGCAGAATATCGACTCACTCGACCTCTCCGCATCCAAAGGCCTGTTTGATGCCAGAATCATGCCCAAAGACCAGCTCACCATCACTGTGCATACTTCCGACCCCGTGGTCTCGCATCCTTTCAACCTTACTGTTTCCAGGTCGTTGAGTGCCGACGGCGCATTGTCTACGGGTGGTGGTTCGTTGCAGGGCTACCTTGTCGACAACGAAGGATATATCAATTTCCCCATCGTGGGTAGAATTCATGTTCAAGGACTTACGAAGCGTGAGTGTGAGAGGACCATTGAGGACAAAATCGCTCCCTACCTGGCCAAGTCAGAGAAACCTGTGGTCACCGTAAGGATGTCGAGTTTCCGTATCACCCTGCTCGGCGATTTCACCAGCCCTAAAGTGGTGCCGGTGACCACTGAGAAAATGAGTGTGCTCGAGGCTCTCGCAAGTGGTGGCGACCTTACCCTCTATGGAAAGCGCCAGAATGTGATGCTCATCCGTGAGGATGCCACCGGAAAGAAATCGGTGCATAGAATCGACCTCACCGATGCCAACTTCATCAATTCTCCTTATTATTATGTGCAGCAGAACGATGTCATCTATGTGGAGCCCAATGCCACCAAGGCCAAGAACTCCGCTCTCGGACAGTCCACTTCCATCTGGTTCTCGTTTATCAGTATTTCGACCTCTGTGGCATCGCTTCTCGTCAACATCCTGAGAGACTAATCAGCACTTCGCTATCAAGCATAAAGCCTTATCACCTTTGATGCCAGACCTTTGGTCGTCGGCACGTCAATAGTGATAAGGCTTTTCATTTACTCAATACCATATATGCTCTCATCATCCGCTTGTCGGATTTCCTGCATTCATTCGAGAGTGATTAACTTAAAATGATGACCATGCGAAAAACATTTATTATTGCCATCCTTGCGCTGTGTGCCCTTTCAGTCCACGCACAGGCTTCTATGGAGGACTCCGTCACATGGGGAACCGTCTCCAGCCAGCAAATCGATCAAATGATGGCCATGGCAGCCAACGGACATTCCACCTCGCAATATTACCTGGGACGTTGCTTCTTCAACGGATTCGGTGTGCAGAAAGACAGGCAAAAGGCTGTGGAGCAATATGAACTGGCGGCAGAGAAAGACCAGTCGATGGCGCTCTACTATTTGGGATTCTGCAATAAATATGGCTTTGGGGTGGCCAAAAACGCGACAAAGGCCGAACAGTATTTCGGGCGCGCGGTGAAATGGTTTGAGCAAGAGGCCGAGACCGACTCCTATGCGGCCTATTACCTGGCAATGTGCTACGCTTTCGGCTTTGGCGTGGATGCCGACCTGCCGAAGAGCCAGGCTCTCTACCAAAAGGCCATCGATATGGGCAACACACAGGCTATGGTGGCCGTGGCACAAAACTACCAAATAGGGGCAAATGGGACGGCTGACGATGCCAAGGCTGTGGAACTCTTCACCAGGGCGGCAGAAATGGGAAACCTGCAGGCGCAATACTTCCTTGGAATGTGCTACCTCGATGGCACAGGGGTAAGCCCCAACAAGAATACGGCCATTGAATGGCTGAGCAAGGCAGCGGAGAAAGGATTGCCTGCAGCCAAAGCACAATTGGGGCAGTAGCTGCCCACCATATATTTTGGTGATTGCTTTAATGCATACATAAAAAAATACCGTCGAGTCTCACGACCCGACGGTTGTCTTTTGATTCTGTTCGATGCTTATTTAGCAGCCTCAGCAGCAGCGTCAGCAGCAGCCTCAACAGTCTCAGCAGCTGCAGCAGCAGCGCTATCAACGGTCTCAGCAGCAGCAGCGGCAACGCTATCAACAGCAGCAGCGGCGCTGTCAACAACTTCCTCAACAGCCTCGGTAGCCTCCTCAACGGGAGCCTCGGGAGCCTTGGTCTCAGTACAAGCAGCGAAAGACAGGGCTGCCATAGCTACGAACATAAATGCTAATTTCTTCATTTCCTTTGCTTTTTAATCTGTAAAACTAATGTTGTTTATTAAAACGCTGCAAAGTTATATATTATTTTCGATACAAAAATATTTTTTTCTGGTTTTTTTTCGAGGGTTTTTGTAACTTTTTTGCAACTAATTGATAATCAGCGATTTTCGTTTTGTTAATTAAGGTTAATTTTGTTGTGCTCCCACACAATTTCAACAAAATAGGGTCAAAAATGCAAAACTGGCCCAAAAAATATTGTAGGTGTCGATTATTAATCGTAATTTTGCATATCCACCTGTTTGGTGTGACTTGTTTGGTGAAAACGAGGTGCTGCAGGTGGCTTTTCAACGATTGACAATGATTGATTATTCTGCTTTTCAAGGCAAGAAGGCTGCATACTATACTTTGGGATGCAAGCTCAATTTCTCAGAAACGTCTACCTTCGCACGTTTGTTGGCCCAGACGGGTATCATCGAGGCGAAGGAGGGCGAAGTGGCCGACTTGTGCCTGATCAATACCTGCTCGGTGACCGATGTGGCCGACCATAAATGCCGCCAGGCCATTCACCGGATGGTGAGAAAGCATCCGGGCGCGTTTGTCGTAGTGACAGGCTGCTATGCACAGCTCGAGCCCGAGAGAGTGAGTGCTATCGAGGGAGTCGACCTGGTGCTCGGGTCAAATGAGAAGGCCACATTGGTTGATTTCCTCTCCAATGCCTGGACCGGAGAGGCCAAAACAGCGTCGCTCCATCAGCATTTCACGGTGAAGACCAAGGAAATCAAGTCGTTCGCTCCCAGTTGCTCGAGAGGCAACCGCACGCGGTTTTTCTTGAAAGTACAGGATGGGTGCGACTATTTCTGTACCTATTGCACCATTCCCTATGCCCGTGGATTCAGCCGGTCGCCCTCTATCGAGTCGCTCGTCATGCAGGCAAGGAATGCTGCCGCCGAGGGGGGCAAGGAGATTGTGCTGACAGGAGTGAATATCGGTGATTTCGGAAAGAACACAGGTGAGTCGTTCCTCGACCTCGTGCGTGCACTCGACCAGGTGGAAGGCATCGAGCGGTTCCGCATCAGTAGCCTTGAGCCCGATCTCATCTCCAACGACCTCATCCGTTTCTGCGCGCAGAGCAGGGCATTCATGCCCCATTTCCACATCCCATTGCAGAGTGGCAGCGATGAGGTGCTCCGACTCATGCACCGACGCTACGACACTGGATTGTTCGCGAGGAAAATCCAGCTCATCAAGGAGCTCTTGCCCGATGCCTTCATAGGTGTGGACGTGATTGTGGGCATGAGGGGCGAGACGCCTGAGTATTTCGAGCAAACCTATAATTTCCTGGCCTCGCTGGATATCACTCAACTTCATGTTTTCCCATATTCCGAACGGCCGGGAACGGCTGCCCTGAAAATCACCCCCGTGGTGGATGAACCTACCAAAAGACAACGGTCGGCAAGACTTCTGGCACTTTCCGAGGAGAAAACCATCGGCTTCTATGAGAAATACATCGGCACTACACAGGTGGCGTTGATGGAGAAGGCCAAGAGGGGTAGGGTGATGCATGGATTCACACCTAATTATATAAGGGTGGAGTTGCCTGCCTCGCAGGCCCGGACCGAACTCGACAACCAGTTGGTGAGGACACGCCTCCTGGGATTCAACCACGACAAGTCGGCGTTGGTCGCGCAAATCGATGGAGGAGAAGTAGATGGATAAGGTGGCCGTGGTGATACTCAACTGGAATGGGGTGGGCATGATGGAGAAATATCTCTCCAAAGTGGTCAGACTCTCGGAGGAGGCTTCGGTCGTCGTGGCCGACAATGCGTCTACCGACCGGTCGGTTTCTTATCTGCAAGCCAATCACCCCAAGGTGAGAGTCATCAAGCTCGACAGGAACTGGGGGTTCGCCGAAGGTTACAACCGGGCCCTGCGACTGGTGAATGCCGAATACTATGTGCTGCTCAATTCGGATGTAGATGTCACACCCCATTGGCTGGCACCGCTGGTTCGCTTCATGGACCAGCATCCCGATGCCGCGGCATGCCAGCCAAAATTGTTGGCCGTGGCCAACCACCATGCTTTTGAGTATGCTGGTGGAGCAGGAGGATTCGTCGATGCCTTGGGCTATCCCTTCTGCCGTGGCAGGATTTTCGACACGGTAGAGGACGACCGGGGGCAATACGATACCACGAAGGAAGTGATGTGGGCCACCGGTGCCTGTATGATGGTCAGGGCATCCGACTTCCATCAATGTGGTGGCTTCGACCCTCGCTTCTTTGCCCACAACGAGGAAATCGACTTGTGCTGGCGTCTGCGTACCCGGGGAAGGAAAGTGTATTGCGTCACCGAGAGTCACGTCTACCATGTGGGGGGTGGCACACTGCCCAAGGGCAATCCGAGAAAGACTTACCTCAATTTCCGCAACAACCTTACGATGCTCTATAAAATCTTGCCTTCCAACCAGTTGCGGAAGGTGATGTGGTGGAGATGGTTGCTTGATTATGTGGCGGCTTATCAAACGTTGCTTCGCGGAAATGTGGGCGATTTCAAGGCCATCTACAAGGCAAGGCACGACTTTAGGAAGTGGAGACATTCTTTTGATGATGAACGAAGGAAAATCCAACAGCAGCGGGTGTCGCCAGAAGCCGGACGATTGGCCCCGTTCGCTATCCTATGGCAATATTATGTCCGCCGACATGTTCACTTCGACCAATTGCCCCCGATAGGGGAGTAGAAAACATCATGGGCTATCCCGAGGGCCGGAATTGCAGCACTAAGATAAGTGAAATAACTATCATTATAAAATCCTGAGCTACAAACAGTTGCTCAGGATTTTATAATGATAGTAAGTCTAAAGTGCCGCGGAATCCAGGGCTATTCAGGAATACAAACTATAGCACAAACTTATTTCCAGACCTCCTGTATGGCGTCGCCAATGCAGCAGTCGGGCATCTGGATGTGCAGCATCGCGCAAACAGTGGCGGCAATGTCGACCATGCGGGTGGGGGTGCTGGTGCTGCCCTGCCGCACATTCCAACCCAAGAACACCAACGGAATGTGTGAGTCGTCGGGATTCCATGTGCCATGCGATGTGCCTACGTAGTCCTTGCTCACCCTGCCATGCTGATGGCTGCCCTTCAGCACCACCATGATGTCACCGCTCCGCTCGCGGTTGTAGCCGTTGATGATGCGAGTGGTGGCGTTCACGTTCTCATAGTCTACCACATAGACAAACTGATGGTCGCTACGGAGGATGTTCAGGGCCTCTTGTTTCACGGCGGCAAAGTCAAGACCATTCTTCGCAATCATGTCGTGGTCGAGATAGATACGGCAGTCCATCATCGCCTTGACGTATTTGCCCACAGCGCCAAACTTCTTCGACAGGCCA
Source organism: uncultured Prevotellaceae bacterium (assembly GCA_900320585.1). Lineage (GTDB taxonomy): Bacteria > Bacteroidota > Bacteroidia > Bacteroidales > Bacteroidaceae > Prevotella. Next base: position 21,663 of record ONSV01000046.1, read on the forward strand.
TTTTCCAACATCGTGGAGGTGGGGCTGTAGTCCCATCCGCCTCCCGGAAGCTTGTGCTCGTTCATGAAGTTGCCATTGTGCACTGCACCATGGTCGGCGGTGAGGAACAGCAGGTAGTTGCCATGACCTACCTTCTGGTCAAGAACGCGCAGGAACCTGCCAATGCATTTGTCCAACTCCTTGTAGGCAGCCCAGTTCTCCTTCCCACGGGTGCCGGTGGCATGGCCGATGGCGTCGGTCGAGGATATGCTGATGGCAAGCAGGTCGGTCACGTCGTCCTTGCCCATCTGCTCTTTTGCCAAGACTTCCTCTGCCAGCTTGAAGGTGAAGGTGATGCCGTCGGGATTGTTCCTGATGTCGAAATCGGGGGCGGTGTGGTTGGCCTTGTTGAATGTTTCCATCCAGCTGGGCAACTTGTCCATGTAGTAGCTGCTCGTGATGAAGTGGCCTGCCTTGGTATCCCACCAGTAGGCGGCATCGGCGGCATGGCCGGCAGGAAGTATGGAGGCCCGGTCTTTCAAGGCCACGCCAATGACCTTGGCCTTGAAGTCGGTGGCAATCTTCAACTGGTCGCCAATGGTGTTGGCAATGAGGTTGCGCGGAGAGCATTGGCCGGCACGGTTGGATATGTTGCTGCCCACGGCATGTACGGTGGTGTCGGTCACACTGGTCACGTTTTTGCCGTTGAGGAAGAAATTGTTGCCCGCAATGCCCGTAAATGCGGGTACCGAACCCGTGTATACGCTCGAATGGCCAATGGCGGTCACGGTGGGAACGTGGGTGATCATCGTGTTCTCGCAGCTGAATCCTTCGGAGAGCAGGCGCTTCAATCCGTCGTCGCCATATTTCTCATTGTAATAATACAGGTAGTCCCAACGCATCTGGTCTACCATGAGGCCCACTACAAGTTTTGGGCGTGCTATGCCCTTACCCCATGACAGGGTTACAAGAAGAAGCATGGCGAATGTTAAAATAAATCTTTTCATATTGTTGGTGATTAGTAGCATGATACTTGCTTAATGGTTTCCAATTACAAAATTAGGACATTTTATTCAAATTTCCAAATTTTTCTTATGGCGTTTGTTCCTTCCTCGTCATTGGCCACATCATTGACCTCATTGGTGTTTTTTACCTAAAAATTATTTTTTTTTCAATATTAATTGAATTTTCACCCTCCATTCTTGGAAGTATCGCAAAAAAATACTATTTTTGCCACATAATTGATTGAGGAAAATACATAATCTATCATTTTACATCGTAAAGGCACTCCATTCCAGGATTCGTGCGACCAATTTGTCGTGTATGTAGCGGCAGATTCCGTCTTAGATAGGTCTGGTGGCCATATTAGGTGTTGGTGAGTGGATGATGTTCATTCACAGGGTAGATGTTTGCCCGTTTGCTATGAGGTGCTTCCGGCACTTTGTACTGTGGCTTTTCCTCATCCTCCTCGAAAGGGGAGCTGACATACGGATTTAGATTTTTTTTCATAGATAAATTCATTAATGTAATGCAACAGGATAATTGAGTGTTAGTTTCAGGGTAAATTTTAAGTATTAGAATATTTTCAATGCTGATCTTTTAATTCTGTGACACCCAAAGATTCCCCACGCCGTGAGGCGAGGGAATTGGCGGGGGTCATTTTTTTGTGCTTTTTGCCAAAGGCAAAAAAGCCCTCCCGTGATGGGGAGGGCATATTCAATTCTCAGAAGTGGGGTATGGCTTATTTGCTCTCTTTTAGCGTCGATTTCGAAACCATTTCAGTCTTGCTCCCCATGACATCAATAGTCATGGTCGATTCCATCGACTGCAACCATCCGTTCTTCTTGAACACGAATGTGGATTGGCCCTTGCCGTCAATCTTAATCATACCACTCTCAAGCATTTGGTCGATCTGGGGTTTCATGGCCTCTATCTGGTCTTCGGGCATCTTGTCTCCAAGTTGTTTGTAGAGCATGGCTTTCAGGTCTTCATTTGACATGGTCACAACTGTTGTGCTGTTGATGGTGCAAATGTCCGAGTTCTTGGGAGCAGACACCACATAGGTGTTCTTGGCTTTCATGCCTTCTACCTCGACATCCTCCATCATACCGGTGGAGATGGTCTTCCCGTAAAAGTCGAAGAGTTTGCCGTTGATGGTCGAAATCATCTTTTCCTCCGACATTTGCGAGTCAAAAACCATCTTGAGTGCATCATTGGTGATGGCCCTGCCTTCACCACCCTCGGTGGGAAGATTCTTAATCAGTTCTTCGGCTTTCTTGGTGAACTCGGTCTTCAGCTCATCGTAGTTCTTGATGGCCAATATCTTCAGGTCCTTGTCTGTCGAGAGGACAAATTTTTTGCCCACCCAACTCTTAAAGAAATCGGAGATCAATTTCGATTCGGTTTCTGCTTCAGAGAGATTGAGGAAATCACCTTCAATATTGAGTGTGGTGGCCTCTATCGTATAACCTTCGGGGAGCACCTCGGTCACTAAATACTTCACTTCGGATGTAGATGTCGATTTGATGGGAGCTGTGCCAAGAGGGGTGCCGATAGTGGCCTCGTTGGTGGTGAGATATGTAGCAAAGCTGCCTTTGGCAAATTTTGCCGATATCTTTGTCGACATCTGTGCCATGACGCCAATGCTCATCAGCATGCATACAATGCACAATACGGTTTTCTTCATAAATAGTTGATTTTAGTTTTAATGATATAATAAGTTTTTTATTCGCTCAAATTCTTGTAGTTTAGAAGTTGCAGGAGTGCAGACAATAGCCCGAAATGCACCTCGCTGGGCTCAATGGTTGTTTGCTGTGGTAGTGTCTGAACTCCTGAACTCCTGAACTCCTGAACTTCTTTAAATTAATAACTTCTTGCGATGATCACGCGGGCCACGGCGGGCTTGCCACTCACCATGTCCACACCCGGTGTCTGCTCCACACCGAAGGGCACGCAGCGGATGGTGGCCTGAGTCTCTTCCTTGATCTTGGCCTCGGTCTCTGCGGTGCCATCCCAATGGCAGAGGAAGAAACCACCGTCTTTCACGCGCTCCTTGAACTCCTCGTAGTTGTCGCATTCGTAGATGCGGCTGTCGCGCCATTTACGGGCCTTCTCGAGCAGGTTCACCTGAATCTCGTCGAGCAGCTGCTTCACGTGCTCCACGATACCGTCGAGCGCATAGGTCTCTTTCTCCAGCGTGTCGCGGCGCATCACCTCGATGGTGCCGTTCTCCAAGTCGCGGCCACCCATCACTAAGCGTACGGGCACGCCTTTCAGCTCGTAGTCGGCAAACTTGAAGCCTGGACGCTTGTTGTCGGAGTCGTCGTATTTCACGCTGATGCCGGCAGCCTTCAGCTCGTCGATGATGGGCTGCAGGCGCTCGCTGATGGCGGCCAGCTGGTCGTTGCCCTTCGTGATGGGCACAATCACCACCTGGATGGGGGCGAGGCGCGGAGGAAGAACAAGGCCATTGTCATCCGAATGGGTCATGATGAGGGCACCAATCAGACGGGTCGACACACCCCATGAGGTGGCCCACACATACTCGGGCTTGTTCTCCTTGTTCAGATAGGTCACGTCAAAAGCCTTGGCGAAGTTCTGGCCCAGGAAATGAGAGGTGCCGCTCTGCAGGGCCTTGCCGTCCTGCATCATAGCCTCGATGGTATAGGTGTCGAGTGCGCCGGCAAAGCGCTCTGTCTCGCTCTTCACGCCTTGTACCACGGGTACGGCCATCCACTCCTCGGCAAACTTGGCGTAGACGGTAAGCATCTTGCGGGCCTCGTCCTCGGCTTCCTCGCGGGTGGCATGGGCCGTATGCCCCTCTTGCCACAGGAATTCGGAAGTGCGGAGGAAGGGACGGGTGCGCATCTCCCAGCGCATCACGTTGCACCACTGGTTGCACATCAGAGGCAGGTCGCGCCACGAATGAATCCAATTCTTGTATGTGTTCCAGATGATGGTCTCGGAAGTGGGACGGACAATCAGCTCCTCTTCCAATTTGGCAGTTGGGTCAACCTCCACGCCACTCTTGTCGGCCTTGGCACGAAGGCGGTAATGGGTCACCACGGCGCACTCCTTGGCAAAGCCCTCCACATGCTCGGCCTCGCGAGAGAGGAATGACTTTGGTATCAGAAGGGGGAAATAGGCGTTCTGGGCACCTGTCTCCTTGAACATCTTGTCGAGCTGCGATTGCATCTTCTCCCAAATGGCGTAGCCATAGGGTTTGATCACCATGCATCCGCGAACAGCCGACTGCTCGGCCAGGTCGGCTTTTACTACTAAATCGTTGAACCACTGGCTGTAGTTGTCAGCTCTCTTGGTCAAATCTTTCAATTCTTTTGCCATCGTAAATCTATGGGTTTTAAGTTTCTGCCTGCAAAGGTAGTGCAAGCTGAGCGGAATACCAAACAAAAACTATTTTTTGTTTCTATTACAGAAACGAAGCCCTCTTTTGTCATGCTATCTGGCACAAGTCCTGACAGATTGTTTCCAGATAGCCCATTCTATTAACGAAAAATGGAAGATATACAAAAAAAACGAAAAATAATGGCTAATTTTTTTGTGCTTTTCGCTTTTTTACTATCTTTGCAATCAGAATGCGTTTTACGGAAAGTCGACGAATCGCTTGATCTTCCCGCGAATTTTTTATTAACAATTAATAATTACATAATTATGAAAAAATCAAATTTGATCGCATACGTGATGTGTGCTCTTATGGTTGTAGGTTGTCAAACTAACGCTGGCACAGGCGGTTTGCTGGGTGCTGGTGGTGGTGCAGTGCTGGGTGGTATCGTTGGCCAGCTCATTGGTAAGAACACCAAGAGCACTGTTATTGGCGCTGCCGTAGGTACCGCTGTTGGTGCCACTGCTGGTACGCTCATTGGCAAGCACATGGATAAGGTGAAGGCTAAGGCTGCTGCCGTGGAGAATGCACAGGTCACAGAAATCACCGACCAGAATGGCCTCACCGCAGTGAAGGTGGCTTTCGACTCGGGTATCCTCTTCGCCACTGGCAAATACGCCCTCAACAACGCATCGAAGACCGCTCTTACCAAGTTTGCCAACATGCTGAAGTCAGAGCCACAACTCCTTATCGATATCCAGGGACATACCGACAGCACAGGTAGCGACAAGGTGAACGACCCGCTCTCACTCAACCGTGCACAGGCTGTGGCCAATTACCTCGTATCGTGTGGCGTTCCCGCAACACAGTTCCAGAACGTTTCCGGCTTTGGCTCACATCAGCCTATCGCCGACAACAGCACCGCTGCCGGACGTCAGCAGAACCGTCGTGTGGAGATCTACATGTATGCAAGCCAGGCTATGATTGATGCCGCCAATGCAGGTAACCTCAACTAATCAGGGCAATCATAACACAACAAAATAGGGCGGATGAATAATCCGCCCATTTTGTAATTATTTGCTTAAAACATCTCGTCCTTTTACCCCACGCTATCCATATGGCATCTGCAAAGAAATCGTTTTGGAGAAGAATAGTGAGCTTCATCAAATGGGTGCTCACACTTTTCTTCAGTTCATCCATCCTGGCCGTAGTACTCTATCGGTTTGTGCCGGTGCCCGTCACTCCACTGATGGTCATCAGGTGCGTGCAGCAAGTGAATAGCGGGAAGAACATCACCCTTCACCATTCCTGGGTACCACTTGAGCAGATGTCGCCCCATATGCCAGTGGCCGCCATGGCCAGCGAAGACCAGAGATTCCTCATTCACATGGGCATTGACGGTGAGGCAATCGAGCAGGCGGTGAAGGACAATAAGAAACGCAAGTCACGGCGTGGAGGAAGCACCATCTCGCAGCAAACGGCAAAGAATGTATTCTTGTGGCCCAACTCCACATGGGTAAGAAAGGGATTTGAGACCTACTTCACCATACTTATCGAACTCTTCTGGAGCAAGCAGCGTATCATGGAGGTGTACCTCAACTCTATCGAGATGGGCGATGGCATTTACGGCTTGAAGGCCGTGGCAAAAGAGCATTTTGGAAAGGAACCCTCGAAACTCACGCGCTCGGAGTGCGCACTCATTGCCGCCACACTCCCCAACCCACTGAAGCGCAACTCCAAACACCCTACGCGCTATCTACTTAAGCGACAAAAGCAAATCGAGCGGCAAATGAGAAACATAGGTGCCTTTCCCAAAGAGGGAGAGAGCATAGCCAACTGACATTACAACGACCACCATATCATCACTACACAGCTATGGCATCAAGCGATAATTTGCTCAGCCAACTCAACGAAAACCAGCGAAAGGCAGTAGAATACATCGACGGCCCTTCACTTGTTATCGCCGGAGCAGGGTCGGGGAAAACACGAGTGCTTACCTACAAGGTGGCCTATCTGTTGCTCAATGGCTACAATCCCTGGGACATATTGGCTCTTACCTTCACCAACAAGGCAGCTGCAGAGATGAAACAGCGGGTGGCAAAGCTCGTTGGTGGCGATAGGGCGCAATATGTCAACATGGGTACCTTCCATAGCGTCTTCGCACGAATCCTCAGGGTGGAGGCCGAGCAAATAGGCTATCATTCCAACTACACCATCTATGATGAGAGCGACTCGAGAACGCTCATCAAGAATATCATCAAGCAACTGGCCCTCGACGACAACGTGTATAAACCGGCCAACGTGCACAATCTCATCTCGCTGGCCAAAAACCATCTTATCACGGCCGCTCAATACGAGGCCGACAAAAATGTGTATGAGCGCGACCGCGACATGAAAATGCCACTGGTCGCACAAATCTATAACGAGTATGCCCGCAGATGCCGACAGGCAAATGCCATGGATTTTGACGATTTGCTGCTCAATACGTTCTTGCTGCTGGAGAATCACGAGGACGTACGTCGGAAATATGTCGACCGCTTCGGTTTCGTACTGGTGGATGAGTACCAGGACACCAATTTCGCCCAGCAGCAAATCGTTTACCAGCTCACCAAAGAGAGGCAGCACGTGTGTGTGGTGGGCGACGACGCGCAGAGCATCTATTCGTTCAGGGGTGCAAATATCGACAACATCCTGGGATTCAACAATCTCTACAAGGAAGCCCGACTATTCAAGCTCGAGCAGAACTACAGGTCTACCCAACTTATCGTCAAGGCGGCCAATAGTCTCATCTCGCATAACCAATGGCAGATAAGGAAGGACGTGTTCAGCGAAAACGAAGTGGGCGATGCCCTGACTTATATCCCACTATACAGCGACCGCGAGGAAACCGTGGTGGTGTGCAAGCAGATAGCGCGGATCATGCGCACCGAAAATGCCGGATACGGTGATTTCGCCATCCTCTACCGCACCAATGCCCAAAGCCGAATCTTTGAGGAGCAATTGCGGAAAGAGGGTATACCATACCGCATCTATGGCGGACTGAGCTTCTACCAGCGCAAGGAGATAAAAGATGTCATCGCTTATTTCCGGTTGGTACTCAATCCCGACGACGAGGAGGCTTTCCGCAGAATTCTCAACTACCCTGCTAGGGGAATCGGAAACGTCACCTTGGGGAAAATCCAGGCCGCAGCTCAGCAAAATGGCATGAGCCTTTGGACGGTCATCTCCAATCCCGTGGAGGCACAGCTCCAGGTCTCCAAGGCTACGATGAAAAAAGTAGAGGAGTTCAGGCAGCTCATCCTCGGCTTTATGCAGCAGACCAGCTCCACCGATGTGTTTACCCTCGGCACCGAAATCGTACAGAAATCGGGTATTGCCCAAGATATCATGGCCGATATTACTCCTGAGGGATTGGCCAGGAAGGAGAATCTGGATGAGATGCTCAACGGAATGAAGGACTTCGTCGACTCCCGCCGTGAGGAAGGACAAGCCAATGAGGTGTTCCTGGCCGACTACTTGCAGGAGGTGGCATTGCTCACCGACCTCGATGGTGGTGATGATGAGGCCACCGAGAGGGTAACGCTCATGACGGTGCATAGTGCCAAAGGACTGGAGTTCCCCACCGTCTTCGTGGTGGGGTTGGAGGAGAATCTCTTCCCAAGTCCGTTGTCTACCGATACCCCACGACATCTTGAGGAGGAGCGTAGGCTGCTCTATGTGGCCATCACAAGGGCCGAGCGCCATTGCTTCCTTACCAGCGCCCAATGCCGTATGAGGTATGGGAGAATGGACTTCAATGCACAGAGCCGTTTTATACGGGATATCGACTCGTCGCTCATGAGCGTGGGTACGAACACCCGAATGGGAAACAGCAATGAATGGAAGCCCAAGCGTTTTGGCAGGGAGAACCTGCAGAACGCCAATCCCGTTGCCTCTCAGTTCAAGGCCGACCCGATGAGAAGGGCCGTGCCGCCCAGAACCCCGGAAAAACCGGTCGACCCCTTCTCTGAACAGTTCAAGCGCTTGCAGCAGGAGCATGGTGGGCGCCTGCGGCGGGTCACTCCCTCAAAGAGCAGTCCCCATCCGTCTGGCCCCTCTGCCCCGTCAGGCTCTTCGGCCGGTATGACTTTCGACCTGCACGAGGGATGTGTCATCGAGCATCAGCGCTTCGGCCGTGGCATGGTGGTGAAGGTGGAGGGTACAGGAGAAAATACCAAGGCCACCGTGGCTTTCGAGAACACGGGCACCAAACAGTTGCTCGTCAAGTTTGCAAGGTTTAAAATCATTAGTTCGTAACATAATATCAATAATTATGGTTAAACACCGTTTTCCGAGAATACTGGCCGCAGCTGTGCTTTTGCTGCTTTGCAATGTGACCTTGGCGCAGGGAGTGGCCCGACAGTTCGTCATCGCCATTCCTCACGATGCCGACACCACCCGTCTGCACGTCTTCTTACCCCAGCCACAATCTGCCACCGGAAGGGCTGTGCTTGACTGTCCAGGCGGTGGCTATTCACACCTGGCCATGCAACACGAGGGTACCGACTGGGCACAGTTCTTCTGCAATCAGGGGACGGCTCTCGTCGTACTCGAGTACCGCATGCCAAGGGGGAATAGGCAGATTCCTGTGTCAGACGCCGAGAATGCCATCCGTCTTATTCGCGATAGCGCCCAGGTGTGGGGCATCAACCCCTACGATGTGGGAATCATGGGATTCTCGGCCGGAGGACATCTCGCTTCTACTGTTTCCACCCACGCCGAATTCGATGCCCGCCCCAATTTCAGCATCCTCTTCTACCCGGTTGTCACGATGGGCAAGAAAGGGCAGCATGAGGGGTCGTGCAAGAATTTTCTTGGAATAGACCGCGATGACGAGGCTGTAGCCCGTGAGTTCAGCAACGACCTGCAGGTGAGGCGCCATCTCACCCCGCCAGCCATCGTGCTCCTGGCCAATGACGATAGGGGCGTGCCCCCCGTGGCCAATGGTGTGGCCTATTATACGGCCATGCGCAACGCAGGCAACAACTGTGCCCTGCACGTCTATCCACAAGGTGGCCACGGATTTGGCATCAGGGAGTCGTTTGCCTACCACGACATGATGATGGACGAACTCAGTGCTTGGCTGAAACGGATCAAGGCACCCAGGGCCGATGCCGTCAGGGTGGCATGCATAGGCAACAGCATCACCGACGGGTCGGGCATCGATATGGCCGAGAACTTCGGATACCCCGCACAACTGCAACAACTGCTCGGAGAGAATTATCATGTGAAGAACTTTGGGGTAGGGGCACGGACATTGCTCAACCATGGCGACCGGCCCTATATGAGGGAATTGGCTTGGAGAGACGCCCTGGCCTTCAACCCGCAGGTAGTGGTCATCAAACTGGGTACCAACGACAGCAAGACGGAGAACTGGAAGCATAAGGATGAGTTTGCCGCCGACTACCAGCAAATGATCGACGCACTGAAGGCTCTTCCCTCACATCCACGCATCATTCTCGCTCACCCCATAAAAGCCTTCGAAGACCAGTGGACAATCACGGATAAGGTCATCACCGAGGAGGTCATCCCGGCTATCGACGCCGTGGCTCAAAAGAATGACCTGGAGGTCATCGACTTGCATTCCGTAATAACCGAATCCAAATACATATTGAGCGATGGTATCCATCCCAATGCCCAGGGTGCCGGATTGATGGCCCAGGCTGTTGCCGACGTCATCAAGACTCCACCACCTGCGCCGAAAGCCAAAGCAAAGAAAAAGAATAGAAAGTCAAAATAACTGTCCCGGTTGTATTCGCTTGGCTCATCAGCAAACTGTCTCAAGTTACAGGGAGTGCAGAAGCCAGGCGAATGCGAAACTTGAAACACATTATTATATATGTACGAGGATATCATTCAGAATAATATCAGGAAACTGGCTGAAGTGTCGCCAGAGGAGAAATTGCTCACTCCGGGCAACAACAGGCAACTCCCCTCTGTGGCTGCCCTTCAAAAAATCGTGGAACTGGTGAAGGAAATTGTCTTTCCAGGCTATTTCGATGACCGGCAGGGCGACAGAAACTTCCGTGAATACCACATGGGAGTGAAATTGGAGCGGCTGAGCATCTTGCTGCGCGAGCAGATAGCCCTCGCACTGCTCTTTGAGCGCGACTGCCAGGCCACCGTGGAATCGGAGGCACAGGCCATCATGGCAAAATTCATCGACAGCCTCTGCGAAATCAAGCGATTGCTGTTCACCGACGTGCAGGCCATCTTCGACAACGACCCCGCCGTGAGGAACTATAGCGAGGTCATCTTCTGCTATCCGGTGGTGCAGACCATGCTTCATTACAGGGTCGCACATCAGCTCCATGTCATGCAGGTGCCCATCCTGCCCAGAATACTCACTGAGCAGGCTCATTCCTCTACAGGCATCGATATCAACCCGGGTGCGCAGATTGGTGAGTATTTCGCCATCGACCATGGCACGGGAGTGGTGATAGGAGAGACTTGTATCATCGGCCACCACGTCACACTTTACCAGGGTGTGACACTTGGTGCAAAAAACTTCATCAACGACGAGAGTGGAAGGCCCGTGAATATCCCACGACACCCGATTATCGGAAACCATGTCACCGTATATGCCAACTCCACCATCCTCGGAAGAGTCACTATTGGCGACAATACCGTTATCGGAGGTAATATTTGGCTAACCCACAGCGTGCCGCCTAACTCCCGAATCCTGCAAAGCAAAGCCGTCGACGCTTCGTTCAATCATGGGCTGGGTATTTGAAATCAGGATATAACCTTTGCCGGCATGACTCCTCTTGAACAACAACGGCGCCACAACAATATGGCGGCCATTCATTCCAAGAACACCAAACCCGAACTCATTGTGAGGAAATATCTCTTCGCAAAGGGGTTCAGATACAGGCTCAATCACAACCGACTGCCCGGACATCCTGATATCGTGATGAGAAAATACCGCACCTGTATCTTCGTCAATGGTTGCTTCTGGCATGGACATGAGGGGTGCAAGGCTTTCAGAATACCTAAAACAAATACCGATTTCTGGGAAAAGAAAATTACACGTAACAAGCAACGCGACCATCAGCAGCGCCTGCAACTGGCAAAAATGGGATGGCATTGCATCACGCTCTGGGAATGTGAACTGAAACCCAAGAACCGAATGCGAACCCTTGTCGCCCTTGAGTATACACTCAATCATATATTCCTTCGTGACCACTCCAAAGGCTATGTGCCTTTCCAGGAGCATCACGAGATGGCGGCCGATCAGCTACATCCCGATGAAAATGTTGAAAAAACGACTATTTAATGGGAAAAAGTCCAAATAAAGACTTATATGTTAAAAATCATTAATTATTGGTAAGAACGTTTTGAAGTAAAGAAAAAACTATATAAATTTGCATCGTTATTTCAATAACATCAATAACTAATTGTATTAATACATTAAATTTTAAAGTTATGAAGAAGACTTATTTCCAGCCGATGACAAAGGCTATGTCTTTGAATCTGAGCGCAGCTATCTGCAGCGAGCCCGTTCCCACATCTGAGACTCCTGTAACTCCTACAGGCGATGAGGCAGTTAAGGCTCCAATGTTCTAATTCAGGACAGAAAGCACAAGCCAGACTTTATGTCTGGCTTTTTTTTGTGTCTTCTCAAATCTACAACTCTATTTTTGTTGACTCTTTCTATACATTTTGTGACTTGAATAAAAAAAACAGCACAATAATTTTGTTAATTCGGAAATTAATCTTACCTTTGCCTTGATTTAAAATATTTACTAACTTTAAAATTTTACAATTATGAAGATTTATTCACAGCCAATGACAAAGGCTCTGTCTTTGAATCTGAGCGCAGCTATCTGCAGCGAGCCCGTTCCCACATCTGAGACTCCTGTAACCCCGACAGGCGACGAGGCAGTTAAGGCTCCAATGTTCTAATCTAGGACAGAAAGCACAAGCCAGACCATAAGGTCTGGCTTTTTTTGTGTCATCCCTTTTTTTCTCTCTTCTCATTTTCTTTTCCTCTTCTCCTCTTCTCTTCTCTTCTCATCTCATCTCTTAGTCCTTGATTCTTGCATAATTATGCATTATCTTATGCATTATCAGCTTGGCTTGCCAAAGAATTGGTTTTTTACAAGAAAAAAAACTTGAATCATTTTGTTTTTTCACTTTATTATTCTATTTTTGTGTTGTGATATAAACATTTTACTAATCAATAAAATTAACGATTATGAAAGCTATTTATTCTGAACCCAAAACCAAGGCTATGACCTTGAATGTGAGCGCAGCTATCTGCAGCGAGCCCATCGTATCTTCTGATCCTATTACTGGTACCCCAACAGGCGACGAGGCAGTTAAGGCTCCAATGTTCTAATTCAGGACAAAAGTCACATGCCAGGCTATTTCCCATGGCCTGGCTTCTTTTTATCCAATATCTATTTTTCTCATTTTCTTCGTGAAAAATAGATACCTATGTTGGGTCTGAACCTTACATTCCCCCATACATCGATCCTGCTATTCCCGTAGATGTATTATAGAAATAGGGGGATAGTAAAAACCAGGCTTAGGTCTGGTTTTTTAGTTGAGCGAGTGTGACACTTCAATTACCTTAATGAATATCCAATGACACTTCTGCGTTTTTTCAAAATACTCGTCTTCGTTTTCTCTTTGATGATGTGTGGCTCATGTAAACGCACCCATCATTCTCCTGCCAACAAGGATGCCATCCAGGTGCCCAACGAGAAATACGTGGATTATATGAAACCCTACCTCCAGAATGGTTTCCTTGTGAGAATGGTGCCAAAAGGAAATAGTATGTTGCCTACATTGAGGAATGGGGAGGAAGTGGTCACTTTGAAACATACTGACAACGTGCAACCAGGCGACATCGTGCTCGCGCTTACTTCGTATGGCCATTATGTCATACATAGGGTGGTAAGTGTGAATGGAAAGCATGTCACGCTAAAAGGCGACCATAATCAATCCACAGAGGCTGCACTGATTACCGATGTGCTGGCCACGTTGGTCAACAAAGAGCCATACCTTAGGGATAATGGCGAAAAGCAAGGACTGCCGTTGGATGGAAAAAACAAATTCAAATCCAATCCCCTATATCGGATTGATACCGTCGACACGTTGGCATGGATGGTCGACACCCTAAACAAGAAAGTTGACATGCACAGGGCCGTGGTGTTCAACGAAACCGCACTGTTGGTTTGGAACACCGTGGCCAAGTCGGGCTTCACCATCAATGACATGGCAAGTTGCCTCACCAAAAACTATGAGGTAGACGACTCTACGGCATTCAACGACTGCCGCAGGCTGCTTGCCGCGTGGAGAGATTGTGGGTTGGTGGTCAGTGCGGGGCAATGACTTGTCGGATTTCGGCCTTATTCTCCTTTTATCATCATGCGATGGTTGCGCAACTCATTCTCCTCCTCGAGGAATAAGTTGCCCATAAACATCTCCATGTATTGGGTAGTAGGATAAATGCCCTGATGCATGTTGGTATAGCATGCCCGGATGATGGCATTGCGGAAATACCAGGCCTCACGATAGAAAGTGTCGTTGGCAATATGATACCCCCTGCTCAGCAAATATTGCAAGGCATATACAAATGCAGTACGCGTGTTGGCATAGTGAAATGCATTGATCATGAACAATTTGGCGATGAATTCGCTATAGCTATGCAGGCGGTGGGCGCTCGACAAGTTATCATAGTTGATTTCCCGTTCCTTGGAGAAAAGACGGTCCAAATAGTCAGCGATGAGGTCACTCGAGGGGTATAGCACGGACGAGTTGGAAAGCACCCATTCCTTTTTGCTCGCAGGATGCTCACGCAGCTTGCCAGAGTCGTGGTAGATGCCATGGAACATGTGACGGTGGGTGCGTGAGAAATCCTCCACTGTGAGCGTGACGTGGTAGGCCTGGTCGAGCAGGACGATGAGGGCGAAGCCCATGAGCGAGCTCCAGCCCGGGGCCGAGCGGAACGCGTA
>ONSV01000061.1:0-8274 GCA_900320585.1 uncultured Prevotellaceae bacterium
TCACTATCACCATACAAAAGGGGGAACGTTTTTCGTTTCCCCTTTTTGGTATCATTAAAGAAAAACATTAATTTTGTGGTCTAAGCCTATCAACCATGGATTCCATCTTCCTCAACGACGAGACATTCACATTCGAAGTATGTGCCAACTCTGTGGAGAGTTGCATTGCAGCCCAACAAGCCGGTGCCCACCGTGTGGAGTTGTGCGCCTCTATTCCCGAAGGCGGCACCACGCCCTCATTTGGCGAGATTTCAATTGCCCGGCAACAACTCCATGACACCCGTCTCCATGTGATCATCCGACCTCGAGGCGGCGATTTTCTCTATAGCGACATCGAGTTGGAACGTATGATTGTCGACATCGAGACCTGCCGGAAAGAAGGTGTTGACGGAGGGGTTTTCGGTTGTCTCACGGCCGAGGGAGAGATAGACCTGGAGAAGAACAAGATGCTGATGTCGTACGCCAGAGGAATGTCAGTTACCTTTCACCGCGCTTTCGACCGATGCCAGTTCCCTCTCAAAGCGTTGGAGCAACTGGCATCCCTGGGGATCGACCGCATCCTCACTTCGGGTCAACAACCCACGGCCATTCAAGGAGTCGCGCTCCTGTCACAGTTGCATCAGGCAGCCCAAGGAAAGATACATATCATGGCAGGATGCGGGGTGAACGAGCACAACATCCGCAACATCTATGAGGCTACCGGCATACATGAATACCATTTCTCGGCCCGCGAGCAGATAGCCTCGCGTATGAGGTTTCAAAACATTGATGTGAGAATGGGGAATGCCGATGTGGATGAGACCACCATCCTCCAAACCACCCCGACAAAAGTACGGCAAGTGATAGCCGCCCTACATCAATGAAAATGTCCCCAAACCTGAAAGTGAGCCGTCAGGTCTGGAGACACAATACCGTAAAAGGATGATATGCCTTAGTCGATAGGCTGATAGCTGTCGCGTTCACCAGCAATATAGGCCTTCCCGTCTTCTACAAGATAAATGCCAAGATCGGTGAAATAACCTGTCTGCTGCATCTTTTCAAGGTTTTCCTTTGCCTCATAAGGCTCAGCGAAAGTCATTGCCTCGTCCATCTGTCCGGTGAAAGCCATCATTTTGTCGTCTTGGTTGAATATCTTCAACCACTCATTTTTCTCTCTGTCGCCGATTACGAATGTCTTGCTCATGATATAGTTTTTATTTGTGAATAAATAGTTTGTCATTGCAAAGAGCCGTTCCGATGTAAGAAATGGCATTTCTTTGTTTCGGTGACAAAGATAAGCAGATAATCGATAGGTTGTATACAAATATGGAAGTTTTTTCGACGTTAACGTTTGCGATTCATGCATTCACGCGATACCAGCCGAGAAATGCCTCACGAAACCGTTCGTTCACCCTGAAGAGGCGGGTATCGATCCAATCGCGGCGACGCCCCAACTGGTTGGCCAGCACAACAGGTGGCGTGTCGTAGAGCTTGCGTTCTCTCCAAATCCGCGCGTCGGTGTCACTCCATTTCTTCCAATGGAAGAAATCGCTGACAAAAGGCTCGATTCTCGCATCCACTTCCGACTGGGTGAGATTCACTCCTAACACTTCGCCGAAGGCACTTGATGAGGAATTGTCCTCATAGGTGTCGCCCAACTGGCAGAGAAAATCCGACGACACTGTCACCTTTCTGGGTGACTTGTCGCACAACACGTAATCAGCAAAGGACGAGCACGAATTGAGCGAGGCAAGCTTGAGTTTGTCTTCGGCTCTTTTACGTGCTTTCTTGTATTGCGACCTGTCGAGATGATATTTCGCCATAATCTCCTCGTTGCTTTTCCTGTCGACGTAGATATCGCAAAGCAAGTCGCGGCTCCTTCCTTTCGGCATCAGTTCGCTGATGACATATTGGCACTCCATTGGTGTCTTTCGTTTCATTGTGAGCCGGGTATTCCCAGGTGTGCGCTCACGACGAATCCTTATCTCGCCAATGTCCTCAAGGTATTTGCTGATGGCATGCCACGTGACTTTATACAGCCATGAGAAAAAAGACTTCTCACCAGCGTATGAGTTGAAGGGCCTCCATCTTCCATCATCCCATAGTTTCTCGTAAATGACGGTACTGAAGTCAAGGGCCGACATCGTGTAGTTGTAACTGACTTTGATGTATTTGAGAATTTTGTTGCGTATGTTTGCGATACTATACCCTTTTGTGTCCTCCGTAAAAAAGAACTTCCGACAAAATTTCACGTCAGATTTCAGTTTCCCCATAAGATAACGCGCCTCTTCCATGAACGAGGCAAAATGCTGCCGATTGTTTTCAATGTTGCTGTTCATACCTACCTGTAGAGTTAAAAGTCAATAAATCCGAACCCCACATTCATTGTGCTCAGTCCGGAGTGGTTTGTGAATACCTTTTTTAAGTTGTTTTACATTTCCAATTCGCGAAGGGAAATCATCCCTATATGATATAGAGATTCTCCAATCTCTATTTCTATCACTTTTTCGTCGTTTTTTTTGAGAATTTTTCCGTTGGCCCAAGGAGCCAACGGAAAAATGGTTTTATTTCAAGGGCAAACACCTTCGGAATGCCCTCAGAGGTTCGTCTGATGTCTTTACTCATTGAGCCGTTTCGACAACTCCCGGTAGGCTACTGCACTACATCCCACTTTCACCACTGCTGCAGTAGCGAAAATTAACATGAAGACGATGGAGCCAAGAATGTTCGAACCGATAAGACCTACACAAATCCACATGATTAAGCCAAAAATCAAACCAATGACAATGCTGAGAAGGAGTTCGGCCCAAAATAAGGTGGACTTATATCCATAGGTGATTTTAGTACTTTGCAGCATCGCATCGGATGGAGATGTCTCTTTGTCGAACATCAGGTAGTAAGCCTGCGACCATCCATAACTGATGATAATTCCAGGCACTATCATGAAAAGAAAGGCCGGGAACAACGATATGGACATCAATCCCGTAAGGCTGAAGAACTCGCCCATATATTTCCTGTATTTTGCATCGAAGATGGCGACAGGACTGACCATCTTGCCATTGGCCTTGCTCAAGTCGATAGGCAGATTGATGATTCCGATGGTAGTTCCCACATTGATGTATGGGATCCAGATTGTGAGTGCCCAAAGGAGATAGGCAAGGAAAATGCTGAAGAAATTCTTCAGTCCGAGGCTGATACCATCAGAGAGCAGTCCGCCCACAGTAAGCACACGCTGTTCGACAGGATAATATCCCTGTTGTTGCTGCCACTGCTGCTGTTGCTGCCACTGTTGTTGCTGCTGTTGCTGCTGTTGTTGTTGCTGCCACTGCTGCTGTTGTTGTTGTTGTTGTTGCTGTTGTTGCTGTTGCTGCTGTTGTTGTCCAGCATTGGCATTTTGGCTGCCGGCATTATTGTTCTGCTGGTTATTGGCAGCTTGGCTACCTGCACCAGGTTGCTGGTAAGGTGCTGCCGAATCGGATCGAGGAGCCTCACCTCCCATTACGGTATTGAACCAATAGCCGCAATATCTACATTTGAGGGCCTCACTTTTTACTACTTGTCCACATTTAGGACAGATTTTCATTTGGTCCATATCAAAATTTTATTGGTTAGGTATTCTGTCTACTTCTTGCAGTTGGAAGCCAGAGTTATTGCCACTGTTGCCACTGTTTCCACGTTGGGGAGTTCTGCCATCCTGACGCTCGAGATGGAATCCTGTTCCACTCGACTGGGGAGGAGCCACTTCCTCGTCGTACCGGTCGCGACTTCTTGGGGGAGGACCATTCCGATGGTGTCTGTCTTGCCATTCGTCGGCATCCACACCTCGGCGTGACGGACGGTCATATCCTTGGCCCTGACGATGACGGTCTCTCGGAGAACCGACATCATCGTAGGCGCCATCGTAGTTGGGGTCAGGTCTTCCTACACGAGACGGGGAAGCAGGGGCCGGCACGGGGGCAGGAGTTGTGTTTTCAACTTGTTGCACAGGCTTAGTGTCATCTACACCTTCATCCTCGCCTTCATCCTCAACAATCGAATTCTCCATATCCATGTTGGCGACACTGTCGCTTTCCTCTTGTTCTACAGTGGCATTTGGCTGCACTTCGGCGTTCTCGATCTTATCCTTGTCATCATCCGATTTGTCCTTGGACAAGAATAGGTAGAGAGCCCCACCTATAGCCAAAGCCAAGAGAGCCAACAGTGCGATGACCAGCCACTTCATTCCCCCACCCTTTCTTGCGGGAGCAACTGGAGGAGGAACCACTGGTGGAACCGGAGGTTCATTATTGGAATAGCCAGGAATATTACCATAACGATCTTGTCTGGAAGATGCGGAATCGTCGAATGTTGGCCTGGCGGGTTCTGGTTCGGGAACGTATTGGTCACGACCAGGAGAATCCAGACGAGTGGGCTCGGACACAGGTTCGGCAGTATACCGAGTAGCAGGCTCAACCACTGGTTCGGGAGCTAGTTCAGGCACAGGTGGCAACACCGTATTCTGAGGTGTGGGTTTAGGAGGTATGGGTGGTGGGGTTGCCGCTGCCGCATTGGGGATTGCGGAGGCGAGAGCACCAAATCCTGTCGGTTCGAAGCAATAGGGGCAAGTGTCCTGATGTGCGCTCACCATCTCACCGCATACAGGGCAAGGCTTCATTTCTGCCGAGTCTTCACGGGGAGAAGGTTCGAGCTGAACTGGAGCAGGAGGCACTGGTGGAATTTCTACAGCAGGTTCTGGCGGCTCGGGAGCAGGAGTTACCGGCGAAATAGGAGGTTCGGCAGGTGTAGTAGCCAAGGACTCTCCACATATCGGGCAGACAGCAAGTCCTGGAGCAATCAACTCACCGCATATTGGACATTTCACCCTATCTGGCGAATTGCTTCTCGAAGGGTTGTCTTCTGGTCTTACGCCATTAAAAGGTGGTGGAGTTGCAATAAGAGGTTCTCCACAAAAAGGGCATATAGAAATGTCATCAGCCAATAGTTCTGCACAGACGGGACATCTTTTCATAGGCAAGTGAGGAATATTAGTGGTAATATAATATTAAAGTGAACATGAAAGAAGTATCTACTTTACAAAGATATGTTTTTTATTTAAATTTTTAAAAGTTTTGTATAGAAAAGGATAGATTATTGATAAATTTTAACAAGAAGTCAACAAAAGGAAGTTAAAAGAATAATCATCATTCATGACGCAACCAATATTCCATGCCTATTTTTCGTTGGTTATCCCTTCATTAACGCACTAATTTTATCAAAATCGAATAAAAAAAGGAAGAAAAATTCGTTGAATTGACAAGAAATGCTTAATTTTGCAACCCGAAAGAAAATTAGCCAAGGAAAGGTGCTCGAGTGGCTGAAGAGGCACGCCTGGAAAGCGTGTAACCGGCGAAACCGGTTCGTAGGTTCGAATCCTATCCTTTCCGCTGAGAGAGAATGGAAACCCGCAAAAAGCGGGTTTCTTTTTTTATACCCATCCTTTTCCCGAAATTTTAAATCAATATTGTTGTGGAATTCAGGATTTATGTCTATTTTTGCCTTTGAGAAAAAAGAACATCCCATTGCATTTAGAGAGTTGAGGCTCCACTTTTTGGGACCATTATTCACGCTAAAATTTCACAATCAACATGAAAAGATTCTTTGTTTTCCTCTACGCCATGATGATGGGTATAGCCATGTGGGCCCAGCAGCCAGTATTCACCGTTGTCTACGCCACATCCGATGATGGTTTTGTGAATGTCAGGCAAAGGCCTACGACCAAGGCGCCTGTATTGACCAAGCTTTACATGTTCTCTCACGGACTGGGAAATGGAGTGCTTCGCGGCCAGAGTGGCAACTGGAGCAAGGTAAGTGTGGGAAAAGTGACTGGATGGGCATATAGCAAATATGTGGGCTCGCAGAATTGGTATTCGGGACGTGGACATGACAAGATTGTGGCCGCCCGTGAGAACACACCCATCTATCGGGAGGACTTTGAGGATGGTTCCAAGTACCCGCTCTTCACCACTGTAAGCAAGGGAACCATCATTGCCGACGAATATGATGAGGACGGCATCTACTATGTGCTGAAGACCGCCCATGATTTCCTGTTTATCAAGAAGACCGACGTAAGAATCGTGAGCGGAATATAAGACTGTCAGGCTTCTGTTGTCATGCGTATCGTTTTGCTGATGAAGAGAACGAAGAGGGCCATACTTGTCGCTGTTGGCTTCAGCTTGGTGCTGGCGCTCTCTTTAGGATGCCGCAACAATAGTACGAGCCTGTCGGTAAAGACGAGGTTGGATTCAACTTCGTCGGCTGAAGCTTTTTCGAGCGCTGAGCGGCGGAGTGAATGGAAATCCGTAGGCCTCCCTCATCGGCAGAAAGGTGATGCCGGAAAAATCCTTGTCCGCAAGGGATATGTCGCATCCTACAACAAAGAGTGGAAAATCCCCAACTGGGTGGCATGGCATCTTACCCGTGAGCACGTCACGGGAGATGTGCGTCGGCCAGGTTCAGCTTTTCACGAGGACCTTGACGTGGCCCGTCCCCGCGCCACCCTCAACGACTACAAATCGACAGTATGGAGCCGAGGCCACATGTGCCCTGCCGGCGACAACAAATGGTCGAAGGATGCGATGTATGAGTCATTCCTTCTCACCAATGTCTGTCCACAAGACCGTGGTTTGAACAATGGAGTATGGAACCAGATAGAGCTGTCGTGCCGGAAATGGGCTGAGCGGTATGGCGACATCTATATTGTCTGTGGCCCTATCGTATACCGTGGAGAGCATGAATACATCGGAGCAAACAAGGTATTGGTGCCCGAGGCTTTCTTCAAGGTGGTATTATGTCCTGGCAAACAAGCCAAAGGCATTGGTTTTGTGGTGAAGAACACTAATGTAAAAGGAAAGAAGGACATGTGGGTGAATTCCATATCCCAAGTGGAGCGCATTACGGGGCTCACCTTCTTTCCCAGCCTCAACAAGACGCAGTCGAAAAAAGTGAAATCGGGTGCCGACCTTGCGGGATGGTAGGCACCCGATTCTATCGATTTTCGTAATCATCCAGAAAGTTTACTTCACCTCATTGACGAGAGGTTTGTCCTCAACGAAATCGAGGATGTTCTGCAACGTGGTGACGGCGATGTTGTGTGTGGCCTCCTGGGTGAAGAAAGCCTGATGGGATGTGACGATGACGTTCGGCATCATCAGGAGCAAAGCCAGTTTGTCGTCGTCGATCATCTTGTCGGAACGGTCCTCGTAGAAGTAGTTGGCCTCCTCCTCGTAAACGTCGAGTCCGGCCGAGCCAATCTGGTGCGACCTGAGTCCGTCGATAAGGTCTTCGGTCTTGATGAGTTTTCCGCGCCCTGTGTTAATAATCATCACGCCATACTTCATCTTAGTGATTGACTCGTTATTGATGATGAATTTCGTATCATCAGTGAGGGGACAATGCAAGGAGATGATGTCTGACTGCTCATACAGTTCGTCGAGCGTCACAATCTTCACCTGATACTCCTTGGCAAAGGCCTCGTCGGGATAAAGGTCATAAGCCAACACGTTCATGCCAAATCCCCTGAGGATTTTTATCAGTTCCTTGGCGATACGTCCCATTCCTATCAGTCCGGCAGTCTTGCCATACATGTCAAATCCAAGCAGGCCGTTGAGTTTGAAGTTGCCTTCTCTTGTGCGGTAGACCGAACGGTAGACCTTTCGGTTGAGTGCCATCATGAGTGTCACGGCATATTCGGCCACTGCATGGGGCGAGTAGGCGGGCACACGTACCACCTTGATGCCATGCTGGCGAGCGGCCTGAATGTCGACATTGTTGAATCCGGCGCAACGCAATGCGATGAGCTTTACCCCGTTCTGGGCCATTCGCTCAATTACCCTGGCATCGCACTCGGCATTGACGAAGATACATACGGCATCCACACCCTGTGTGAGCGAGACGGTGTTCATCGAGAGGCGCTCTTTGTAGTAATGGATATCGAATCCGAAATTCCTGTTTACTTTCTCGAAAGTGTTTTTGTCGTAGCTTTTCGAGTCGAAAAATGCAATTTTTGTTTCCATAGAATTAATGTTGTGAAAGATTTAAGACATTTGAACTGACGTGGCAATCTCGCGCCACAAATTGTCGTTGGGTGTTGGGGCCTCAGCCACGACAGGCAGCTTGGAGACCGGATGGATGAACTCCACCCTCCGGGCATGCAACGAGATACTGCCGTCGGGATTGGAGCGTTTGGCGCCATATTTCAGGTCGCCCTTGATGGGGCATCCCATAGCTGAGAGCTGGCATCTGATCTGATGGTGGCGG
>ONSV01000061.1:8317-22897 GCA_900320585.1 uncultured Prevotellaceae bacterium
CCGGTGAGCAATTGCACTTCAAGCAGACTATACCTGTCGGTGCAAGCCAAGAGCCGGTATTTGAGGATTGCCTGTTTGGAGCCATGAACCTCCCTGGGATGGATGTAGCTTTTGTTCTGCTTCTCGTTTCGGGTTATCCACCCCGTGAGCGTGTCGGCATCGCTATCTGGTCTGCCTTGCACGATGGCCCAATAGGTTTTGTGCACCTGTCCCTCACGAAACATGTCATTGAGGCGCGCCAGTGCCTTGGAAGTCTTGGCAAAGACCACCACCCCAGTCACAGGGCGGTCGAGCCGGTGCACAACGCCCAGGAACACATTCCCGGGCTTGTTGTGTGCCGTCTTGATGTATTGCTTCACCGTCTCGGAAAGAGGTTGGTCGCCGGTCTTGTCACCCTGCACGATCTCACCGCTTTCCTTGTTGACGATGATGATATGGTTGTCTTCGTAGATGACCTGCATCAGCCATTACATGTTCATGCCGCCATCCACCTGGATGACCTGTCCGCTCACATAAGCCGAGAGGTCGCTGGCCAGATACAGGGCAGTATTGGCGATGTCGTCTACGGTTCCGCCTCTGCGGAGAGGGATTTTCTGGCACCATTCCTTACGCACCTCTTCGGAGAGCTGCTGTGTCATGGCAGTGTCGATGAATCCCGGTGCGATGGCATTTGCGCGGATGCCCTTCGGGCCCATCTCCTGTGCGATCGACTTGGCCAGGGCGATGAGTCCTGCCTTCGATGCGGCGTAGTTGGCCTGTCCGGCATTACCGTGAACGCCCACCACCGACGACATATTGATGATGCTTCCGGCACGCTGGCGCATCATCACGGGCACGCATGCATGGATGAAGTTGAAGGCCGATTTAAGATTCACGGTGATTACAGCATCCCATTGCTGCTCGCTCATCCTCAGCATCAGGCCATCCTTGGTGATTCCTGCGTTATTGACGAGGATATCAATGGAGCCAAACTCCTCCTTAATCTGCTTGACCACCTCTTCGGTCTGTGCGAAGTCGGCTGCATTCGACGCATATCCCTTGGCCTTTACGCCTTTGGCTGCGATTTCCTCCTGCGTGGCGAGTCCGTTCTCGTCGATAACCAGATCGGTGAAAGCCACATTGGCACCTTCTTCAGCAAACTTGAGCGCGATAGCCTTTCCGATACCGCGTGCAGCACCAGTAATCAGTGCTGTCTTACCTGTTAATAATCCCATTTTTTTTGAATTTGATTTTTATTTTTGATAGAATTCTTACTTGTTCAGACTCTTGCCCAAGGCGCCATACACCACCTTGGCCACAAGCGGCTTGCTTGTTTCCTCTGTCAACCCATGTCCTAGACGACCGTAGATATAAGGAACTTCCAATCCCTTGATGCAATAATGGGTGATGTCGGCCACCAACTCCACATTGTCGATGTCGAACTCGCCCTCGGCCTTTCCTTCTGAATACACTTTCCTGAAGAGTTCGATTTCGTCCTCATCAAAATTCTTCCTCATTTTCTCCACCATCCAGATATTGCGGAAAAACTCAGCCCTCAAGTTACCATTTCTCACCACAGTCTCCTTGATCATGCTGAGATGTGTGTAGATGAGTTCGATAATCTTGTCCTGCGGTTGGATTTTCTTGGCGGCCACCTCGTCCAATTTGTCAGAGAGCCGTTCAAGTTCGGAGGCGATGACGGCATAGTAGACATCCTCCTTACTCTTAAAATAAGTATAGAGCGTGCGTCGGCCCTTTCCCGATGCCACGGCAATATCATTCATCGTGGTATTCTCGATGCCTTTCTTGGCAAAAAGTTGTCTTGCCACATCAACCAACTTCTGTCTTGTTTTCGAAATCGACATAAAACCTCCTATTTTTGCACATTAACCAATGCGTGTGCAAAAATAGTGGTTTTATTTGATTTTCGCAAAATAAAAACGATGAAATGACAAAGAATTCACTATTTTTGACACATGTCAACAATAAGATGACAATTGGTTTTGAACACAATGTACACTCATATTCCACATCTATTTTCCCTTTTTACCTGCAAAAATAGAGAAAAACAAGGCATAAGAGAAAAAAATCGCCGAAAAATTTGGAGATGACAAATAAAAGCAGTACCTTTGCAACCGCATTTGAAAATCGCGGAGTGGAGCAGTTGGTAGCTCGCCAGGCTCATAACCTGGAGGTCGCATGTTCGAGTCCTGCCTCCGCAACCAAAAACGGATAATCTCTATATAGTTGAGGTTATCCGTTTGTCATTAAGCCACCCACATATATTAGCCTTAAAAAGAACCACCATGCGTAAAAACATCTTCCTGATTATCGTTCTGGTCCTCCTGTCTCTTCCGATGAGCGCCCAGCGCCACTATACCGTGGTCGTTTCGCTCGATGGCTTCCGTTGGGACTACCCCATTTGGTATGACACCCCGTTTTTCGACCAGATGGCCAATGAAGGAGTGGACGCCAACCTCATTCCCTCATTCCCCTCAAAGACAGGCCCCAACCACTACACCCTTGCCACCGGCTTGTATCCCGACCATCATGGCATCATTGCCAATACATTCCTTGACCCCAAGTCGGGCAGGCGATATGCCTTGTCGGACCCCTTGACCAGCAAAGACCCCTATTTTTATGGTGGAGACCCTATATGGAACACCGCCGAGCGACAGGGAATGCGCACGGCCATTTACTACTGGACAGGATCGGACGTGGAAGTTGGCGGCAAGCATCCCTGGCACTACCACGATTACGATGAAAAGCCCCATATGTCGTTCGAGGAACGGATTGATGGCATCATCGGCATGTTGAGCCTTCCAGAGGCGGAGCGTCCATCACTCATCATGGCCTACTTCGAGCAGCCCGATGCCAATGGCCACTCTCACGGTCCCCAGAACAAGCATACTCGTGATGCAGTGGAGAAAATTGACAAACAGATGCGAAAGCTCTACGAAGGCATCATGGCGCTGCCTGTAGGCAAGGACGTGAACTTCATCGTACTGTCCGACCATGGCATGACCCCATTGGCTCCCGACAGGATAGTGGACCTCACCCATGTCATACAGCCCGAATGGATCAGGTCGGCCGAAGGCAACAATCCATTGAACCTTTACGTGAAGAAGGAATTCAGAAGCACTGTGTTCGAAGCACTTAAAAGCGTAGACCACATCAAGTACTGGTACAGGGAAGACATCCCTGCGTATCTTCATTTCGGCACCAATCCCCGTATAGGCGACATTGTGGTTATGCCCGACCTGGGATGGATTGTGGACACCAAACTTGAAGAATGGGGTTCGCATGGCTTCGACCCACAGTTCAGCGACATGCATGCCCTCTTCCGCGCCGTGGGCCCCGACTTTGAGCACATCAGCATGGGCGACATCAAGAACGTGAGTATCTACAACTTGATTTGCCTGTTATTGGACATCGAGCCCTCGCCCAATGATGGTAACATTCGTGAGATTGTGAACATGTTGAAACCAAGCATACAAGAGCGCGTCCGCTGATATTCCGTATGAGCGGCCCGGCTATTCGTAATCATCGATTACGGCATTCACGAAGTCGAGCATCGGTTTCGCGACCTTGAACACCTCGGCCATTTTCTCCAGCCACGCATCACCTTCAAAGAAATCATCAGGCACGCCAGTCCAGCAGCAATAATCCTTCATCCTGAGATAGCGGATATGCTCATAGTCGCGCGGGAAACCCGAGGGGCACGACTTCAGCATGGCCAGGCCAAATCCACGTCCCGAGAGGCCATCGCCAGGCTCGC
Source organism: uncultured Prevotellaceae bacterium (assembly GCA_900320585.1). Taxonomy (GTDB): domain Bacteria; phylum Bacteroidota; class Bacteroidia; order Bacteroidales; family Bacteroidaceae; genus Prevotella. The sequence continues at coordinate 12,075 of ONSV01000061.1, forward strand.
CAAACAGTCGGACGAACTCAGGGTTTGCTACCCTCGAGAGCCATTCCTCCTCATTGGCCATGATTTCATTCCTGCAAGCAGTAAGGATATTGGTAGGCAGGTAGTAGCATCCGCCCGCCAACATACACTCCCCAGGCTGCAGATGAATATAGTAGCCACCATGGAGAGCCTTCTTGCCGTGGGCTGCTATATATGCCCCCAAGTGGCGTTTGTATGGCGACTTGTCGGGCGAGAAGCGGGTGTCACGATAGAACCTATAGGTGGCATCACGCACGGTGATATGGGCAATGGAGGGGTCGAATTCAGTAATGCGCGAGATGGCCTGCGCCACACCCTGCTCGAAATTCTCCTTCGCCTCCAGATATCTCGATTTGTTATTCTGGAACCACTCGCGGGTGTTGTTTTTGGTGATATCGTTGAGAAAATGGTGTATGAGTTGGGTATCCATGACTATCGGTTTTGAATTTTGTCATTATCCATCAGCCGGGGGCAAATATCGCCGAAGGGACATTCCTGGCAATGCGGGTTCCTGCTGGTACACACATATCGGCCGTGCAATATCAGCCAATGATGGGCATCCGGAATATCAGCCTCGGGGATGTTGCGCATGAGTTGCATTTCGACCTTCAAAGGCGTGTTCGCGTCGCGTGAAACCAGTCCGAGCCTTCGGCTCACCCTGAAGACGTGGGTGTCGACAGCCATCGTTGCCTTCCCAAAAGCCACGGCTTGCACCACATTGGCAGTCTTTCTCCCCACTCCGGGCAGTCGCACGAGCTGAGCCGGGTCGGAGGGCACCTCTCCCCCATATTCCTCTACCAGCATCCTGGCCATCTGAACCAGGTGGCGTGTCTTCGAATTGGGGTAAGATACGCTTTTCACGTATTCATAGACCTCCACCTCCTCGGCGTCGGCCATCGACTTGGCATTGGGGTACTTCGCAAAGAGCGCCGGAGTCACCTCATTCACCCTTTTGTCAGTACACTGAGCACTCAGCATAGTGGCCACAAGGAGTTGGAAGGGAGATGTGAATTGCAGTTCTGTGGTGACGTGGGGCTGCTGTTTGCGGAAATAATCAAGGATAAACTGGTATCTTTCTTTTCGTGTCATTGCTAAAGGTATCAGGGGCCATCGGTTATAAAATAAGGTAAAAGAGACGCCGTTGTCTTCGGCGTCTCTTTTTGGGATTATGCAGCAGAAGTCCTGCCGATATTTGACAAATGCTTATTTATCGAGTGGTTTCGGCTTGTAAGCCTTGTTGAGTCCGGCCACGACATCAGCTGTGATGTCATAACTCTTGTCGGCATAAAGAATATTGTCGCCCTGCTTGGTGAGGATGAGTGAATATTTCTTGTCTTTGTTGAACTGAGCCAGAAAATGCTGGATGCTGTCGCGGAGGGCAGTATTGAACTTGTCGGTCTGGTTCACCAATTCGCTCTGCAAACGCTGTGCGGTGGCCTGCAACTGCTGGTCCTGACGCTGTATGGCAGCCTGCTGGTTCTCTGCCTCGGCACGGCTTGAGAAGCCATTGTTCTGCAATTTGTTCTGGAAATTCTGTGCGGCAGCCTCCAGATTGCGCTGTTGGGTAGCCAAGGTGTTCTGAATATTCTGCTGACGTTTCTCAAGGATTTTCGTATACTCTTTGCAGAATGTGTATTGCGACATAATGGAATCAACCTCCACGTAAGCGATTTTCAGTGCATCGGCAGAAGCCTTTGCAGGGGTGCTGGCAGCAGGTTTCTCATCCATTTTGGTAGAATCTTGGCAAGCACTCATCGTGAGGAGTGCCAAAGCGGCAACAGCCACTGTACGGAAAAAATTTTTCTTGTTCATTGTTTGCTATTTGTTTTTATATGATTTCGATTTTTCACTGATGCCCTTCTTGGGGCTTCTCATCTCGCGGTCCTGGTCGAGCACGCAGTGTATGCCCTTGCTCTTCAAGTATTCGCTGTCGTGAATATGCGGTGAGGCAAACTTGCCGTTGCGACGGAAAATCACTTTCACCGACAGCAAAGCCACGGCGATAGCAATTATTAACACGCTAACGATAAGAGTTTCCGTCATTTTTTTATACCTTTGCAAACAGCAATGGGCTCCGGCCGCCCTGTACACACATTCAATTTGCAAAGTTAACACAATCTGATGGCATTACAAAATGAAAACATTCATTTTTTTGCTATTTTAATATTTTGCATGTGTTGTGGCCTCTATACCTAATTAATAATATCTTAACACTATAAATCTTAACAGAAAAAATGGAAAAGACAGAACTGACCCCCAAATGCGTTTTCAGTCAATTCGCAAAAATCAACGCCATTCCCCGTCCATCCAAGCACGAGGAACGGATGATCGCATACCTCAAGGAGTTTGGCAAGACCCATGGCCTGGAGACTAAGGTCGACGAGACAGGCAACGTGCTTATCTGCAAGCCCGCCACCCCTGGTTATGAGGACCGCGCCAAGGTGGTGCTTCAAAGTCACATGGACATGGTTTGCGAGCGCCTCGTGGACGTGGAAATCGATTTCCTGAACGACCCCATACAGACCTATGTTGACGGCGAGTGGCTGAAAGCCAAGGGCACCACCCTGGGTGCCGACGATGGCATTGGTGTGGCCATTGAACTGGCCCTTCTCGAGAGCGACGATATTGCCCATGGGCCCATTGAGTGCCTTTTCACCGTCGACGAGGAGACAGGACTCACTGGCGCATTCGGTCTTCAGTCTGGTTTCATGACTGGCGACATGCTCATCAACCTCGATTCGGAAGACGAGGGCCAGATCTTTGTCTCGTGCGCTGGTGGCATCAACGCCGCCGCCCGTTTCCATTTCACCCGCGAGGAGGCCCCCAGTGACCTCTTCTTCATCAAAGCCTCGCTGAAAGGACTAAACGGAGGCCATTCGGGCGACGACATCAACAAGAAGCGAGCCAATGCCATCAAGATTCTTTCCCGGTTCCTCTACACCGTGCAGGAGAAATGGGGCTTGCGCCTTGCCGAGTTCCATTCTGGAAAGGTGCACAATGCCATTCCACGCGACGGCTGGGTATTGTTTGGCGTTCCTTCGGCCAAGAAAGAAGACGTGCGTGCCGAGTGGAACATCTTCGCCAGTCAGGTGGAAGAGGAATTCCACGTTACGGAGCACGACATGGTGTTTGAGATGGAGAGTGCCGATGCCGCTCCCGTACTTCCTGCCGATGCCTCTGCCCGTGTGGTGCAGGCCCTCCAGGCCCTCGACAACGGCGTGATGGCCATGTGCCAGGACGAGGAAATCGCATGGCTCGTGGAAACCAGCAGCAATGTAGCCAGTGTCCATTCCGCGGTCGATGGCCTGGAAGTGGTGACCAGCCAGCGCTCCAATGTGATGAGCAACCTCCGCAACATGGCCAACACGGTGAAGGCCCTTTTCCAACTTGCAGGAGCAGAAGTGGAGCAAGGCGACGGCTATCCAGCCTGGAAGATGAACCCCAACAGCAAGCTGACAAAGATTGTGGTGGAGACCTACAAGAAACTGTTTGGCAAAGACCCGAAAGTGCTGGGTATCCACGCCGGACTGGAGTGCGGCTTGTTCTCGGAGCGCTACCCCAACATGGACATGGTGTCGTTTGGCCCCACCCTTCGTGGCGTGCACTCACCCGACGAACGCCTGCACATTCCTACCGTACAAATGGTATGGGACCACCTGATTGAGATTCTGAAAAACATCCCCAATGCATAGTGCCCGTCTCGAAAGAGAAAGCCCCATGTCACAGTAATGCCTGCGACATGGGGCTTTCTTGTGGCCATAAAAAAACCCCAGAGCATAGTATCACTACAAACTCGGGGGTGTACCTTATTAAAACTACCTATTGAATTTATTGTTGTCACATATTCATTTTTCCTTTCAACTACTGACCACGCCCGGCATTGCCAGACATGTTCGCTGCACATGTGAAGAATGAAGGTATCGACGCTAAAAACACGATTGGACCTTTCACCAATCATCAAATAAGCAGACTCTATACGCCCACATTTCCACAATCGATGCAAATTTACACATTTTCTTCTGAAACAACGCAAAAAAATCTATAAAATAAACATTTTTTAAATCTACAAGGGTGTTTTTTCCCTATTTTTCATTATCAAGCGAAGTTTCCATCCCTCAAAGTCACCACTGATGGCACATCATCTTCTCACGTTTCGTTTTATGGAAAAGACAAATTTGGCACAATCTTTGCAAGTGGATATACGGAAAATAGTAAAACAACATAAAATCAAGGATTATGCAAAAAGGAAACATTGGGGTTACCACAGAGAACATCTTCCCCGTCATCAAAAAGTTTCTCTACAGCGATCATGAGATTTTCCTCAGAGAGATGGTTTCCAACGCCGTCGATGCCACCCAGAAGCTGAAGACCCTTGCCGAGCGTGGCGAGTTCAAGGGCGACATGGGCGACCTGACCATCAACATCAACCTCGATGCCGACAAAGGCACGCTCACCATCAGCGACCGTGGCATTGGCATGACAGCCGAGGAGATAGACAAGTATATCAATCAAATCGCTTTCTCGGGCGTGAACGATTTCCTTGACAAATACAAGGACAACGCCAATGCCATCATCGGCCATTTCGGACTTGGTTTCTACAGTGCCTTCATGGTGAGCAAAAAAGTAGAGATCGTGACCCGCAGCTACCGCGACGATGCCCAGGCTGTGAAGTGGACCTGCGATGGCAGTCCTGCTTACGAGATTGAGGAGGTGGAGAAGGCCGACCGTGGCAGCGACATCATTCTCTACATCGACGACGACTGCAAGGAGTTTCTCGAGAAAAACCGCATTGAGACGCTGCTGAACAAGTATTGCAAGTTCATGTCCGTACCTCTTGCCTTTGGCAAGAAGAGCGAATGGAAAGACGGCAAGATGGTGGAAACCGAAGAGCCCAACATCATCAATGATACCGACCCCATGTGGGCCAAGACTCCGAGCACGTTGAAGGATGAGGACTACACCAAGTTCTACCACACGCTCTATCCGATGCAGGACGACCCATTGTTCTGGATTCACCTCAACGTGGAGTATCCTTTCCACCTCACCGGCATCCTCTATTTCCCACGCGTGAAGTCGAACATCGACCTGCAGCGCAACAAGATACAGCTCTTCTGCAACCAGGTGTTCGTCACCGACCAGGTGGAAGGCATCGTACCCGAATTCCTCACTCTCCTGCATGGTGTCATCGACTCTCCCGACATTCCCCTTAACGTAAGCCGCTCCTATCTGCAGAGCGATGCCAACGTGAAGAAGATATCCAACTACATCTCCAAGAAAGTGGCCGACCGCCTGAAGGGCATCTTCAAGGACGACCGGAAAGACTACGAGCAGAAGTGGGACGACCTGAAGATCTTCATCCACTATGGCATGCTATCGCAAGAAGACTTCTACGACCGCGCCAAGGACTTCGCCTTGTTGAAAGACGTTGAGGGCAAGTATTTCACTTACGAGGAGTATAGGACACTCATCAAGGACAACCAGACCGACAAGGATGGCACGACCATCTATCTCTATGCCAACGACAAGGAGAACCAATTCAGCTACATCGAGGCATGCAAGGAGAAAGGTTACAGTGTGCTCCTGCTTGACGGCGACCTCGATGTGCCAATGGTGTCGATGCTTGAGCAGAAATTCGAGAAGAGCCGCTTCACCCGTGTGGATGGCGACACCATCGACCGTCTGATTGTCAAGGAAGACAAGAAAGAGAGTGAGCTGACGAAAGAAGAGAGTGACAATTTGTCAGAAGCATTCAAGTCGCAACTGCCCAACATCGACAAGACCAACTTCTTCGTGGATGTGCAGTCGATGGGCGAATCGACCCAGCCCGTGGTCATCACCCAGAGCGAGTACATGCGCCGTATGAAGGATATCAGCCGTTACCAGAGCGGTATGGCCTTCTATGGTGAGATGCCCGACAGCTACAGTATGGTGCTCAACTCCGACCATCCCATCATCAAACGCGTGCTCGACGAGGCCACTGGTGCGACGAAAGACGCCCTGAAACCCATCTTGGCCGAGATCAGGGGACAGGAAGCCCGTCTGGCCGTTCTTCGCCAGGAGCAGAACAAGAAGAAGCCAGAAGAGGTGACCCAGGAGGAGAAAGACGATATGGCCGCCACCGAAAAGGCCATCAACGAGCAGAAAGCAAAGAAGAGTGAGATTATCACCGACTTTGCCAAGGGTAACGCGGTTATCCACCAGCTCATCGACCTTGCCCTGCTCCAGAACGGCATGCTGAAGGGAGCCGCCCTCTCCGCTTTCCTTAAGCGCTCAGTGGATTTGATCAAATAGACATTTCACCACATCCATACCACGAATCCGGTCACGACAACGTCGTGTCCGGATTTTTTCTGTCTTAGTCCATTCTGTTTTCTGGAAAAAGAGGATAATAAAGAGATTAGGCATATCCACAAAAAAAGATAAAATCGCAGTTAATAGGTATTGTGGATATCCAGCAAATTAGATAATTTTGCCAGCGGAAAGGACAATAAGGCATATAGCCTTTCACCACCTTAATATATAAAAGAAAATGGAAACGATAGGAATAGGTTTGCTCATCCCTATGATGGGTATCATTCTGGGGTCGAGCCTCGTCTTCTTTACGCAGAAAGAAATGACGGGGCTGCTGCAGAAGACTCTCCTGGGATTCGCGGCCGGTGTGATGGTGTCGGCCTCGTTCTGGTCGCTGTTGCTGCCATCCATGGAGATGAACGGCACAGAAGGACCAATGGCGGTGGTGCCCACGGCGGGCGGATTTTTAGTGGGTATGGGATTTCTACTTTTACTCGACATACTGACCCCTCACCTTCACCTGAACGCCAACCAGCCCGAAGGACCGCAGACCCATCTCTCACGCACCACGATGCTGATGTTGGCAGTGACCCTTCACCACATCCCCGAGGGCATGGCCATCGGTGTGGTGCTTGCTGGGGCCTTGCAGGGTGATGCCGACATCTCGCTGACGAGCGCGTTCATCGTGTCGCTCGGCATGGCCATACAGAACATCCCCGAAGGCGCCATCGTCTCGGTGCCGATGCATGCCGACGGACACACACGCACGAGGTCATTCCTCTTGGGTTGCCTGAGCGGTCTTGCCCAGCCCCTTGGAGCCGTGATTGTTTTGCTTCTTGCCTCTTTATTCGTTCCCCTTTTGCCCTGGTTGCTGGCCTTTGCCGCAGGAGCAATGATCTATGTAGTGATAGAGGAACTGATACCCGAGGCATCGGGTGGGCAGCACACCAACCTGAGCACCATCGGTTTTACCCTTGGCTTCGTGATGATGATGGTACTCGATGTAGTACTGGGATAGGCAGTGCTTACTCAAAATAAAAAAACGTGCGGCACCAACTCGTTGATGCCGCACGAAATGTATGATGCCGGATACTATCCGAAGTTGTCGAACATGATGCTTTCGGGATCTACGCCCAGAGAATCGAGCATGCCCTGAACAGCCTTCGACATGGGGCCTGGACCACACATGTAGTATTCGATATCCTCAGGAGCCTCATGGTCTTTGAGGTAGGTCTCATACATCACCTGATGCACGAATCCTGCAGTGTATTTCACACCGGCCTCGTCGGCTGCGGGATCGGGCCTGTCGAGCGCGAGGTGGAAGTGGAAGTTGGGGAACTCCTTCTCCAGCTCAAGGAAGTCGTCGACGAAGAATGCCTCCACCAAAGCTCTTGCGCCATAGAAGAAGTGCATCTCACGGTCGCGGGTGTTGAGGGTCTTGGTCATGTGCATGATTTGAGCACGCAATGGAGCCATACCGGCACCACCACCCACCCAAATCATCTCTTTCTTGGAGTCGAAGATTGGATGGAAGTCGCCGTAAGGACCACTCATAATCACCTTGTCGCCCGGTTTGCGTGAGAAGATGTAGGAGGATGCGATACCTGTTGGCACATCCATGAATCCCACTTCGGGTTTGGGCTTGAACGGAGTGGTGGCAATACGAACGGTAAGGGTGATGCGGTCGCCCTCAGCAGGATAGTTGGCCATGGAGTAAGCACGGATGGTATCCTCGGGGTTGTGCGCCTTCAGCGAGAAGATGTTGAACCTCTCCCACGACGAGATATAGTCGGGGCCGATATCGTCCTTGTCGAAGTCCTTGTCGTAGTCGATGCAGTCGTAGGCAGGAATCTTGATCTGCGCATAAGAGCCGGGGATGAAGTCCATGTGCTCTCCCGGGGGAAGGGCGACGATGAACTCCTTGATGAACGACGACACGTTCTTGTTGGAGATGACGGTGCATTCCCACTCCTTTACGCCGAGCACGCTCTCGGGCACCTTGATCTTGAGGTCGCCCTTGACTTTGCACTGGCATCCGAGGCGCCAGTGGTCCTTGATCTCCTTGCGGGTGAAGTGAGGCTTCTCGGAGTCGAGGATCTCTCCCCCACCCTCAAGTACCTGCACCTTGCACTGTCCGCACGAAGCCTTTCCACCGCATGCTGAAGGAAGGAAGATACCGTTCTCATTGAGCGTGGTCATGAGGCTGCTGCCTTGAGCCACGGAGATGGTCTTGTCGCCATTGATCAGGATATTGACATTGCCACTGGGCGACAGGTATTTCTTCGCCACGAGCAGCAGGATTACCAAAAGGAGAATTATTACGAGAAACACTCCTATACTTGCGATAATAAACTGTCCCATATTCAAACCTCCTTTTGATTAGATGTTAAGTCCCGAGAAGCACATCATGGCCATAGCCATCAGACCCACGGTAATGAAAGTGATACCCAGTCCCTTGAGCGGTTCTGGCACGTCGCTGTACTGCATTTTCTCGCGGATGGCACCCATGGCGACAATGGCCAGTGTCCATCCGATACCACTACCCAAGGCATAAACGATGGCATCAACGATGCTACCAATGTACTGCGAGTTGGAGGGGTCGAGATTGATGCGCTGCTGCATGAAGAGCGAGGCACCCATGATGGCACAGTTGACGGCGATAAGCGGCAGGAAGATACCCAGAGCGGCATAGAGCGAGGGTGAGTATCTCTCGACGATCATCTCCACGAGTTGCACCATGCCTGCAATGACTGCGATGAAGAGGATGAAGCTCAGATAAGAGAGGTCGACGCCCTCAACCAGGCAGTCGGGTCCAAGCACTTTGGTCTGGAGGATATAATCCACTGGCACGGTGACGAAGAGCACGAAAGTGACCGCGAGACCGAGTCCGAACGAGGTTTTCACGTTTTTCGACACGGCGAGGAATGAGCACATGCCGAGGAAGAACGCGAAAATCATGTTGTCGACGAAAATCGACCTGAAGAATAGGCTAATCAAGTGATCCATAATTATTTCTCCTCCTTATAAAAATAAGCCCTGTGAACCCAAATCACGCATCCCAGTAGGATGAGTGCCATAGCAGGCATGGTCATCATGCCATTATTAATGTAACCAGCGTCGTAGGCAGCCTGCGGGATGAGTTGGAAACCAAGCAGCGAGCCACGTCCAAGCAGTTCGCGGACGCCACCCACGATGACGAGGATAAGAGCGTATCCCAAGCCGTTGCCCACGCCATCGAGGAAACTTGGCCAGGGCTTGTTCATCATGGCGAAAGCCTCGAGGCGACCCATGAGGATACAGTTGGTGATGATAAGTCCTACATACACAGAGAGTTGTACGCTTACATCATATACGAATGCCTTCAATATCTGGCTCACGATGGTGACCAATGCAGCCACCACAACCAACTGCACGATGATACGTATGCGGTTGGGGATAGTATTTCGGAGCAATGAGATGATGACATTGGCGAAAGCCGTGATGACGGTGACGGCGAGTCCCATGACGATGGCCGGCTTCAGTTGAGAGGTGACCGCCAATGCCGAACAGATTCCCAGCACCTGGACAAGGATGGGGTGATCGAGATTCAGCGGGTTGGCAAAAGCCTCCTTGTTTTGTTTTGAAAAGAGTTTGCTCATATCTATGTGTCTCCTTTATTTTTTAGCTTTGAAAAACGCGATATACTTTCCGAGTCCCTCCTTGAGCATATCTCTCACGCCATTGGAAGTGAGAGTGGCACCAGTGACGGCATCCACCTGGGTGGCTGGATTGCTGACATTCTTCTCCACGGAGAGCGCTATCGTGCTGTCATCGCCGTCGAAGAGTTTCTTTCCGATGAACTTCTCCTGCCATTCTTTCGAGTCCTTGATCTCGGCACCCAAGCCTGCGGTCTCGCTGTCGTGGTTGAAATAAGCGCCAAACACGGTCTGGCAATCATCATCAAGTGCAACGTATCCGCTGATTGGTCCCCAGAGTCCCATGCCATAGACAGGCACCACATACTTGGTCTTCCCGTCTACTTTGCAGGTGAAGAGCGCCAGTTGACCGTTCTTGTAGTCGGCCGACCCCAGTTTGAAACCATTGCTTTCGTTGTCTTTTGCCTCGGAAGCCTTCACCTCGCCATTGTCGGCAATGATATCGTCGGAAATCACCACCTCCTTATATTTGGCTGCGGCAGCCTCGTCGCCAAGTCCACGGATATTGAGCGAATAGAGAATCTGCTTTTTCTTGTCGAGTGCCACATTGGCATCCTGCCGGGCTTTGAGCGCCTGGAAGACGAAAGCCAGCAAGAACGCCACGACTACGACGAGAATGATGGAATAGATGATGGTATATGAATTTGAATTGGTATTCAAACCCTTTTTGCTTTCATTTGCCATAGTCTGTATTATTTATTATGGTTAAGACGGTTCATGCGGTGTGAGATGTTGCGCTGCACCACACAGTAGTCGATGAGCGGAGCGAACATATTCATGAGCAGGATGGCGAGCATCATACCCTCGGGGTAGCCTGGG
>ONSV01000102.1 GCA_900320585.1 uncultured Prevotellaceae bacterium
TCACGCGCCTGAAGTCGGCGCAGATGGTCAGCACCACGGGGGCTCCTGTCACCATGGGCTGGTTGAAATGTGCGGGGGCAAGACGTGTCTTCATCTCTGCGTCGCGGGTCACCACAACGCTGTAGAGCTGCAGGTTGCCCATCGTCTGGGTGCGGGCTGCAGTGGTCAGCAACTCATTGAGAAGTTGGCCCGAAACATCTTCTTTCGTGTATTTCCGGATCGTTCGGCGGGTATTGATGGATTGCATTTTTCGACAAAGGTACAACTTACCATGCTAAAAGCCAAAAATATTGGGTTTTTTCTTTGTCTTCGTATCCACGAGCTGGTCCGAGGGCACTATGTGGGCTTTGTCGGTTTTTCCTAGTTTCTCTAGATTTTCTAGTTTCTCTAGATTCTCTAGTTTCTCTAGTTCTCCTAGTCCCTAAATCCTTTCTGCTATTTCAGATAATCCTTCTTGTCGGGTCCGAGATAGAACCCTGTCTCGGGGGGCTGGTTGTATCCCACGTTCTCGGTGGCCACCGACAGACGGTAGGGGATGTCTTGCATGAGACAGTCGATGCGGTAGTCGGTGGGTATGATGGTGACGTAGATGCGCAGCTCGTCCGACTTGCGGTCGCGGACAATCACTTCCTCGCGCCAGTCGCCGAGAATGTCGGCCGAAAGGCAGGGATTCGACTTCGTGCCATTGTTGAACTGCACGCCCTCGAAATGCTGCACCATCTCGGCCTTCTTTTCCAGGTGGTTGTATTTCGTCACACTTTCATGGTCGAGCAACTCGCGGAGCAGGTCGCCGTCCCACCAGATGCCGAAGTTCACCGACAAGCGCACACCTCTTGTTTCCATATAGGTGTTGTTGTTGTCCGACCGGTTCCCGCTGGCCAGCAATTCGCCCTTGATGGTGCGGATGCCTCCGCTGGCGGTGCTCCACATCTCCACACCGGGGTTGGTGGGGTCGATGTCGGCAGCCATGGCGCGGCCCACGTCCTCGCCACTTGGTATCTGGAAGATCACCTTTCCGGTGGCGGCATCGCGGAAGTCGCTGCCGTCGCGTTTGTTCTCGTGGCAGTCCCATACCTGAAGACGGTCGGTAGTGGGGTCGAAGGCGGTCAGGTGGATGGCGTCTCCATGCCCCATCCCCGTGTTGTAAAGGCCACGGCCATTATTGTCTATCGCCATCGCTCCGTAGGTAATCTCATCGCATCCGTCGCCATCCACATCGGCCACACGCAGGTTGTGGTTGCCTTGGCCGGCATACGACTTCCACTCTTCGTTGTTGGTGTCGAAGGTCCAACGCTCGCGCAGCTCGTGCCCGTCCCAGTCCCATGCGGCTATCACGGTGCGGGTATAGTAGCCGCGGCAGAAGATGGCCGAGGCATGCTGGCCGTCGAGATAGCCCACGGCGGCAAGGTAGCGCTCCGAGCGGTTGCCACGGTCGTCGCCCCAGGCGCTGAGCTCACCACGCTCGGGGATATAGGGTTGGGTAGCCATCGCCGCTCCAGTGAGTCCGTTGAAGACGGTGATATACTCTGGCCCTTCGAGGATGCGCCCCTCCTTCGCCGGTCGGGCGGGGAAGCGGGGACGGCGGGGCATGCCCTCACGCGACCTCTGGTCGCCGCCTCTCGGTTGACGGTTGCCCTGGCCCCAGTTCTGTCCTTCGGCCATCATCCTTGCAAATTGTTCCTGGGCGCGGCGCTCCTGGTTCAGGAGGGCAGTGTCGAGAGGGGGGGCGAGGGCTTCGGCCACACCATAGCGATAGTCGGCAGTGGCATCGCCAAGCACTTTGCCCTGTCCGTCGATGGTGCCGTCGGCAGTCTTCACAATCAGTTCGGCCTTGCCATCTCCGTCGAGGTCGTAGACGATGAACGGCACGTAATGGGCGCCGCTGCGGATGTTCTTCCCCAGGTCGATGCGCCATAGGCGCTCTCCGCTCAGCCGGTAACAGTCAAAGATGGTGCTGCCCGTGAAACCGTCATGGGCATTGTCGCGTGAGTTCGAGGGGTCCCACTTCAGGATAATCTCATATTGGCCGTCGCCATCCACATCGGCCACGCTGGCATCATTGGCCGAGTAGGTATACGTGCGGCCTTCTGGGGTGGTGCCACCCTCGGGTTTGTCAAGGCGTAGGGGTATATATCCCTCGGGAGCGTCTCCACGAAGTTCGAAACGTCCGTCTGCGCCGCCTCCGCGCACCTCATAGGTGGCATCCTTTCCTGCGGGCCACTCGTCCACGTAGAATGTGCCGCCCTGCGTCAGTGGCTGGCTGTTGAGCCGCACTCCATTGCGGTAGATATCGAAGGCTTGTCCGCGGTTGTCGTCCTTCAGTGTGCGCCAACTCACCACCACGTGGTTGGCATCCTGGCGCACGGCTACCACACCACGGTCCAGACGTTCGGTTTGGAGTCGTGAGAAATCATATCGTGGCTGTGCGTGCATACCGATGCACGATAGCAACAGGCACACAACGAACATTGTTCTTCGATTGATGTAAACAGAATGGATGAATCCCGTGAAAAGGTGCTTCTCTTCACAAGAGAATGGTTGTTTTTTTTCGTCAGAAGACGTGAGCTTTGATGTCATCATGGAGTGTAATCGCTAAAAGGGTGTCAGAGGTATCAGTGAGTAGTTTGCTATGTTCTTTTGACGTTCTTCCACCCAAAAGGTTTAAGGACGGAAAAGAAAACTTGCGGACAAAAATCCGTAATATGCCTTGCTCATCCAAATGGTAGAGTTAGCAAAAGTAATGTATGAACTCCTGAACTTCTGAACTTCTGAACTTCCGAACTCCTAAGCTCCTGCCCCCTCACTCCCGCTTCATCAGCAATAGTCCGATCACAATCCACACAATCTCTCTCACCCTGCAGATGATGCTCACGAAAATGCCAAGGGCTGCCGACAGTCCCAGAGCGGCGATGGAGATGACGAATCCTCCTTCCTGGACGCCCAACTGCATGGGCAGGAATCCGATGAGGTTGGCCATAAACGTGGTGAAGGCCATGATCAGCACACTGTGAAGGAAGGTGAGCAGCAGGCCCATGGTGCCACCCCCGCTGTCCACACCGAAGAGCAACAGCATGAACATCACCTCCAGGCTCTGCACGTAACGGGAGAGAAACTCCAGCGACAGACTGCTGTAGAAGGCACGCTTGTCTTGTTGGTGAAGGGCGGCAATCTGGGAGTCGATCTTGGCCAATGACGCTGAATGTCGCTCCAGGAAACGACGGCTCCAGCCTTTCAGTCCGGGTATCTTCCCTATCCACCGGATGGTCTTCACCACCAGTCCGTTGCGGTAGCCTTTCGAGAAAAGGTAGAAGGCGAGCAGGAACAGCACCGTGATCATCGTCAGAAGGGTGCCGGTGGCGGTATTGAGGGGCAGGTCGCCCATGAATGCCAGGATGAGATAGATGAATATCGAACTGAACCAGAAGCAGATGTGAGCGAACATGTGCATCATGGCGTAAAGAATCACCGACGAGGTGGCGGTCTTCTTCTCGATGTCTTTCGACAGTTCCATGATGCGGTAGGGCTCTCCGCCAAGACCGCCTACGGGCGTGGCGTAGTTCAGTGCATAGCCGGTGATGGTGAGCCGGTAGATACGCCAGAAACTCACTTGACCTTTGGCGCCCACTCCGTTGATGATGCTCTGCCAGGCCAGCGCATTGATGCCATAGACCACTATCCAGATGCCTAAAATAGGTATCAGCCAATAGCCCGCCCTGCAGAGGTTGTCCCACAACTCCACGAAACTTACGTCGAACGTGAACAGCATCACCACCACCGTGGCGACACCGAGGAAGAAAAACAGGTTGTTAACGCGTTTGCGGGTCCACTTCATCGCAGAGGGTCAATGGTCAAAGATCAGTTCTGTGAACTTTCCAGCTTGTCGGCTATCGCTTTCGAGAACCGCTCATGCCTTCGATTCACATACATGTAAATCAACCACATGATGAAGGTCTCAAACACGAAGTTCATTGCCGGAAGGTCTATCAGGCAGAAGAGGAAAAGCCAGAACGAGCGGAAATTGAAGGTGAGCAAGCCATTCCATTTCATCAGCGGAAGGGAGTGGCGGCGGAACTCATCGCGCAACGACTGCGGCATCTTGTCCACGCTGCCGTATTTCTCGCTGATCTTTCCCATCAGGCGCTGGAACTCGGGCGTCACCTTCTCCTGGTTGAGCGTATAGTCGATATACGACTTTTGGAAGAGACGTTCCACCAAAGGAGTGGCAGAGGTCATCCCCTCGTAAATCTCGCGCTGCCGCTTCGAGTTGTCGAGCTCGCTGCCTTTCTCGCCCTTGAGGAAGAAAAGGTGCACCTGGATGTAGTAGTCGGCCAAACGCTGTTGGCCGGCCAGTCCCTTGATACCGGAGACAAGGCCGAGAACGAACACCACGCCAGTGGCAATGAGCGCGTTGGTGGGAGTGTCGCTCAGTCCCAGCCAGCCAAACTCAATGTCGTGGTGCAGGTAGAAACGGTAGACCAGGGCCACATAGATGGGGAAAAACCAAATAAAACCGGCCGCACCGTCGAGGATGCGGCCCATGCGGCTCTTCTTGCCTGTCATGCGGGCCAGCTGGCCGTCGGTGCAGTCGAGGATGTCGGCTACGCAGAGCAGAAGAATGGCTATCAGGTTGCAAGCCAATCCCCATGATTGCTCGTAGTAGTAACTGCCGTGGGCGAAAAAATACGCGCTGCCAGCTCCGAAAAACATCGAGGCGATGGTCACCGTGTTGGGGTGGATATCGAGGCGGGCAAACAGGCACGACAGGTAATAGCAGAACGGGCGAACAACATGATAGTCGAGCCAGTCTTCTGTCTCAGCCGACTTCAGCGTCGCCTTGTATTTCTCGTTCATCGTTGGTGGTTATCTTTCGTTATAGATGCGAAGGATGGTGTCGCAAACGGCCTGGGTCTGCTCCTTGCGGCCAAGCGTAATGCGGACGCACGACTCCAGACCCTTGTCGCCCATGAACTTGATCTTGTATTCCTGCAAGGCAAGGGCTTCCTTCAGTGCCTCCTTGATCTCAACCGGATACTTGATGAGGATGAAGTTGGCCACCGACTTGTACACCTTGAAACCAGGCAGGTTGCCCAGCTCTTTCTTGTACAACTGACGGCCCCAGTCCATATCGTCGGCCACGCGGCGGTAGTGCTCGTCGCTGTCGAGGGCTGCCAAAGCCACAGCCTCGGAGAAGCGGTTGTAGCCAAGGTATTTGTTCACCCAGCTGATGAATTGGTCGTGGCCCTTGCCGATGAATCCGAAACCTACACGCAGACCGGGAAGGCCATAGAACTTCGACAGTGTGCGCGAGATAATCAGGTTCGAATATTTCTCGATAAGGGGGGCAATGTAATGGGTGTCGGTGGAGATGAAGCTGGCGTAGGCCTCGTCGATGAGGACGATGGTGTCGGAGGGGATGTTCTCCATGATCTTGCCAATCTCCTCGGGAGTCAGGCCATTGCCTGTGGGGTTGTTGGGAGAGGCCAGCAACAGCATGCGCGGGTGAATGCGGTTCGTATATGATATCACCTCGTCGATGTCGTAGGCAAAGGTGTCGTCCGTCTCATGAAGGGGATACATCTCGAATTTGCCGCCACACTCACCGGCAATGCGGTTGTAGTACCACCACGAGAATTCGGGGATTAGGATGGTCTTGTTCGTGCCGGCCATCAGGAAGTAGTGCACGGCATTCTTGAGAATGTCCTCGCCACCATAACCCAGTATCACCTGACTCTCAGGCACTCCGTAAATCTCACTCAGACGAACCGAGATAACACTCTTCTTGCCCTCATCGTAGATGCGAGTGTAAAAACACAGTTCTTTGGGGTCGAAGTTTTTCACGGCTTCAAGCACTTTGTCGCTTGGCTCAAAATTGAATTCGTTCCTATCAAGATAGTTCATATCATAATACTTTATTGTACACAATCAATGGGCAAGCATAAACCCTGTTAAACCCAACATGGCCAATACTTGCTCTTTTCAGCGTGCAAAATTATAAATAATTCCGCTTACAACCAATTTATTTCAACGAAATCTTTTCTTTTCACCATCTTTCTTTTTCTATGCTGCACACCTTGGGCTTTTTCGCTTTTATTTTTCCACATCCGGCTTCATGCTTGGTCGCAAAACGAAAAAATGCAAATAGATGCGTAAAAAATACATTGATTTCTTGCAGGAATGGACATTTCTTTGTACATTTGCAATGTGATTATTACGCAATAATAAAATTGTAGATTTTATGAAAGGAAAAAAATATCATTACGAATATCCGCATCCGTGCGTGACCACGGATTGCGTGATCTTCGGATTCGACGGCACAAAGCTCAATGTATTGTTGGTTGAAAGAGGTGTTGAGCCTTTCAAGGGCCGATGGGCATTTCCCGGCGGTTTCCTGAGAATGGATGAGACAGCAATGCAAGGCGCCAAACGGGAACTCAAGGAGGAGACAGGGTTGGAGGATGCATATATCCGTCAGTTCCACACTTTCACCGATCCCAAACGCGACGAACGTGATGATGCGAGAGTCATCACCATAGCCTACTTCGCCTTGGTACGAATCAGCGAGGTGAAGGCGGGCGACGATGCCGCCAAGGCCCAATGGTTCCCATTGGATAAAGTGCCTTCGCTGGCCTTCGACCACGACCTGATTCTGCGCGAGGCCACCAACGAACTGCGCAAGCAAATCCACTTCGAACCCGTGGGCTTTGAACTGCTGCCCGAGAAGTTCACCATGACTCAGCTGCAGCATCTCTATGAGGCCATCCTCAGTGTGAAGTTCGACCGGCGCAACTTCTGCAACAAGATTTTGAAACTGGGGATTCTCACCCAACTTGAAGAGACGCTACCCATGCCCAACAAGAAGGTGGCTTTCCTCTACAAGTTCAATCCCGTAAGCTACAACTTGATGAAGGAAAAAGGCTTCCGCCTCGAATTCTAATTTTCTCCGCAGGCCGCAGTTTCGCTGCGGCTTCTTTGTATGCCGCAGCTTCTCCGTAGGCCGCAGTTCCGCTGCGGCTTTTTATACCTTCACTGAGCCTTTTATGGTTAATAATCAAAAACAAATGCAAAAATTATTTAATTAAGTGTACTCAAACCACTCCAATCCCACAAAAATATATACTTTTGAAGGCCTAATTATAACAAGACTACTGAAACAAAGCGAATTGCAAAGAATATGCACGAGAGCTACCGTTCTTTCTTACCTATTTATAATATATAAGCATCCTTGTTGTGAGGTTGCTGCCTATCATATTGACTATCATCAAAACTCTAAGTAAAACTAAAACAAACTTTTATGCATTTACCAACAAAAAGAGCCTTTATGGCCCTCTGCTTGAGCCTGTTTTGCTTCATGGCTTTCGCCCAGAAGACCATCACAGGTACAGTGAAAGACGCGTCGGGCGAGCCGCTTATAGGCGCCACCGTCTCATTGGGAGGTGCCAATGGTGTCATTACCGACATCGATGGTAACTTCTCGCTCGCTGGTGTCGACAACGGTGCCACGCTCACCGTATCCTACATCGGATACCAGTCGAAAACAGTGAAAGTGGGCAACCAGGTCAACTACAACATCGTGCTCGAGAGCAACGACAAGTCGCTCGACGAGGTGGTGGTGGTGGGTTACGGCACCATGAAGCGCCGCGACCTCACCGGTGCCGTGGCATCGGTGACGGGTGAGAAACTGGCCGCCAACCCTGTGTCGACAGTGGCCGAGGCATTGCAGGGCCAGCTCCCTGGTGTCAACGTCATCTCGCAAGACGGACGTCCCGGTGGTTCCACATCCATCCGCGTACGTGGTGGTGGCTCCATCACGCAGTCCAATGAGCCCCTCTTCGTGGTCGACGGCGTGCAGGTGTCGAGCATCGACGATATTCCTGCCGACAACATCGAGAGCATCGACGTGCTCAAGGATGCTGCTTCTACGGCCATCTACGGTGCCGCCGGTGCCAATGGTGTAATCCTCATTACCACCAAGGGAGCCAAAGAGGGCAAGGTTACCGTGAAATACAATGTCTACTACCAGGTCAAGTCGAATCCGGCCAACCTCGACGTGATGAGTGCCTACGACCATGTGATGCAGCAGTGGAGCTATGCCACCGCACTGGGAAGCACCTACGCCAACAACATGGCCAAGTTCTACGGACTGGGCAGTGAGTATGGCAACCACATCAACGAGTACAAGAACCAGAGCGCGCACAACTGGATGGACGACGTGATGCGCACGGGTGCCGTCTGGAACCACGACGCTTCGGTGAGTGGTGGTAGCGAGCACACCAAGTATTACGGCAGCTTGAGCTACACCCACGACAAGGGCATCCTCATCAACTCGGGCTTCCGCCGCTGGGCAGGCAACTTCAAGTTGTCTCAGGACATCACCAAGAACCTCACTTGGAACCTCGACGCACGCTACAGCGAGATGCAGTTCAAGGGCAGTCAGTATGGTTATGCCACTCAGGCCTACACCTTCAACCCCATCGACAAACCGCTGGGCTCCGGCGACCCCGCCGACCTCGGAATGGGTAGCGCCAACGCAGAAGACCAGTACAACCCCGTCAATGTCATCAACGACTACGAGAACATGCGCAGCAGATACCGCGTCGGCGTGAACAACTCGCTCACATGGAAAATCATCAAGGGGCTCACCGCCAAGACCGAACTCTTCCTCAGCCGCAACTGGAGCGAGAACCAGACATGGCAGGGTGGCACCACCAACGGACAGAGCTACAACCTGGCCAAGATACAGAACGGCAACGGATACAACACCCGTTGGGACACCACCCTCAGCTACGATGTGCAGGGACTGGGCGACGACCACAAACTCAACATCATGGTGGGTAACGAGGTGAAGTCGAGCAAGTCGTCCTACAACTACATCCAGGGCACCGGATATCCTATCGAGTGGGATATGGACCGCGTGTTTGCCAACATCGGCTCCTCCAACGCTTCTGTTCCCGGCGACGAGGTGAAGAGCGTCATCGGCGAGCCCGCACACAACCTCTCATGGTTCGGCCGTGCCAACTATTCGCTCTACGACAGATACTTGCTCACCCTCACTTTCCGTGCCGACGGTTCCTCAAAGTTCACCGAGGGCAACAGATGGGGTTACTTCCCAGCAGCTGCCGTGGCATGGCGCCTCAGCGACGAACCTTTCATGGAGGGCACCCGCGACTGGCTCGACAACCTCAAGCTCCGTGTGTCGTATGGTACCTCGGGTAACGACGGCATCGACGGCAGTCTCTTCAGCACGCCATGGGCAACGGGAACCGCTGTCATCAACGGCGAGAACGTCAATATCTACCAGCCCAGCGCAAGTCTTGGCAACCCCGACCTGAAGTGGGAGACCACCGTGTCGAGGAATATCGGTATCGACTTCGGTTTCGCACGCCGCCTCCGCGGTAGCATCGAGTTCTACTGGAACACCACCAAGGACGTCCTTATGCGCGTGCCCTGCGATCCCAGTACCGGCTTCTCCTATCAGTACCAGAACATTGGACAGACCTCGAACAAGGGTATCGAGCTCTCTTTGGCTTACGACATCATCAAGTCGAAGGACTTCAACCTCAACTTCGGCATGACCCTCAACCACAACAAGAACAATGTGGATGAGCTGATGGATGGCGTCATCGCCAGCGCACATACAAACTGGGGTTCCTCCATGCGTATCCCCAACTACGACTACTTCGTCACCGTCGACGAGCCTGTTGGTCTCATCCAGGGCTTCAAGAGCCTCGGCTACTACACCGTCGACGACTTCAACGTCAGCAACGTCGTATGGACCCTGAAGGATGGCATACAAGTTCGAGGATGTCGACAAGGATGGCGTGGTGACCACCGACGATGCCACTATCGTGGGTAGGGCACAGGCCAAGCTCACTGGCGGATTCAACTTCAATGGCAACTACAAGAACTTCGACTTCGCTGTCAACTTCACTTACCAGATTGGTGGCGATGTCTACAATGCCAACGTCATGCACTCCATGATGGGTAACAAGGACACCGCTCTCGGACAGGGACGTCTGGCCGAGGTGGGAGAGACCTGGCGCATGTTCGACGTCGATGCCAGCGGCAATCTCTTCGCCGTCACCGAGCCCGCTGCCCTCAAGGCCCTCAACGCTGGTGCCAAGTATGCCCTGCCTTACTCAGAGTACGGTATCGTCAACTCCGAGTTCATCGAGGATGCTTCTTATCTGCGCCTGCAGACAATCACCATGGGATACACCTTCCCATCGCAGCTCACACAGCGCATCGGCATCAACCGTGCACGACTCTACTTCACTGCCGGCAACCTCTTCTGCCTCAAAGGCTATAGCGGACTCGACCCCGATGTCAACGTCAGTCCCAGCGCCGACAGCAGCTACAGCGGATTCCCCACACCCAACTACGACTTCCGCTCCTATCCGAAGTCGCGTACCTTCACCTTCGGTCTTAACGTAACATTCTAATCACGAAAGGAGATTATATCAATGAAAACCAAGATATTATCAATAGCGATCATCGCTACTGGAACATTCGCCCTCAACTCCTGCGGCGACTTTCTTGAGACCAACTCCCTCTCCAATGCCGATGCCGACTTCGTCTTCTCCAATATGACCACGGCGCGCGCGGCAATGGATGGTGCCTACAGCGCCTGGCATGGTGCCGTCAGTTCGCATATCTTCGGCGACGGATTGTACTATGCGTTCGATGTGGCTGGCTCTGATATCATGCGCCACCCTGAGAAGTATGCCAACCAACCGCTGCGCCATGTGCCCGAGAGCTTCTACACCAACGGCACGGAGGCCGCTACCTACG
The DNA here is from genome assembly GCA_900320585.1 of uncultured Prevotellaceae bacterium. Lineage (GTDB taxonomy): Bacteria > Bacteroidota > Bacteroidia > Bacteroidales > Bacteroidaceae > Prevotella. The sequence continues at coordinate 10,789 of ONSV01000102.1, forward strand.
ACCCGGTAGGATATGGCAAGGAGGCTCCCAACAGTCCTTACAGCGTGCTCTTCTCGGTCATCGGCAAGGCCAATGCCGTCACCTCGGCCATTGAGAGCACCAGCGGATTCGCAGAGATGATGGCAGGCGGAAAACCCACCGACTTGAGCCAGCTCTATGGCGAGGCCGTGGCACTCAGGGCCACTTGCTTCCGCGAGCTCATCAAGTACTATGGCGACGTGCCCTACCAGAGCGTGATGGGCCAGGCCGCCCTCGGACTCTCACCCCGCGACTCTATCTATGACGTCATCATTGCCGACCTGAAGCGAGTGGAGCCGCTCATGAACCCCGTGGGCAAGGACAAGCGATTCTTCTCGCAGACCTATGTCGACGCGCTCATCGGGCGCATCGCTCTCGAGGCCGGTGGATACCAGACACGTCGAGGCGACATCAACTATGTCGACGGCAGTGGCAAAGCCCTTACCTTCGAGAATATCGGTGCTGCCAACAACGGGGCCAACTATGGCCGCAGAACCGACTGGCAGACGCTTTACCAGACAGCCAAGACTTATTTCCAGGCTGCCATCGACCATGCCGGTGAGGCGAAGTTCGTGACCGTCGACCCACGTTCGGCTGCCAACGGACGCGAGTTTGGCAATGCCTACCAGTATTTCTTCCAGCAGCTTCATAACGACGATGCAGCCTATGCCGATGAGTCGATCTATGAGGAGCCTTTCCAGCAGGGTGCCAGCGGCAACGACCCACGTTCCTATTCGCTCGGCCGGCCTTCGGCTGGCGGCGGCAGCAATGCCTATCCTTGCAAGGCCTATGGCCAGGGACGCATCAACCCGGCTTTCTATTATGGCGTGTTCGACCCCAACGACCTGCGCCGCGACGTGGCTTGTGCCGTGACGGGTTCCACAGGCAAGGGCTATGAGAAACTCATCCCCTTCACTCCGGGTTCCACAGCCAATGGCGGCGGCATCTCCTGCAACAAGTTCGATGAGAACCGCCAGTCTACCGTATGGACAAAGAACCAGCGCCGCTCGGGCATCAATGCGCCCTATATGCGCATGTCGGAGGTCTATCTGGGCCTTGCCGAGGCTTCTGCCGCACTGGGCGACAATGCCACTGCTCGCCAGTATCTGAAGATTATCCGCGACCGTGCCTTCGGTGGCGACGGCAAGGTGGATGACTTCATCGCCAAGGAGGGCTCAATCCTCAAGGCCGTCATCGACGAGCGTGGATTCGAGTTCGCTGGAGAGGGCGACCGCCGGTTCACTCTCATCCGTACGGGTCTTATCGCAGAGAAAATCCGTGAGATCAAGGACCTCCAGATAGCTATGGTCAACGGTCTGAAGACCAATGGCTACTATACCTTCGCCAACGGCAATACCATCTCGGCCTACGTCTGGACAAAGATGGTGGATGCCAAGGCCATCTACAAGCACCGCCTCACCGCACAGTGCCCCAAAGGACAGGAGAACGACCCCGTGCTCTATCCCTCGTGGCGCGGACAGAACGACGACTGGGAGAGCTATGGCGCCAGCTATGGTGGCGACACCAAGACCAACCTGGCCATCAAGGGCCTCTTCACCCGTCTTTCCGACGCCGAGATTGCTGAGCTCGAGGCCGATGGCTACACCAAGACAGCCTGGGGACAGGGCATCGTCGACAACGAGGAGGAGTATACCACCTACTTGTTCTACAAGTACGACTACAATGCCGCTCCCATCTACCTCTTCCCGTTCTCGCCCAACACCATGGCAACGGGTGGGTTCACCAACGGATATGGGTTCGTCAACAACTAATCTGGCTTTGCCGGTTCAATCAACAAATAAAGGCGAGGGACTGTCCCTCGCCTTTGTTTTTTCCCTTTTCTCATATTTATTCTTCTTTTTGTCATATCAGCATGTCCTATGAGGAGGTGATGTAACAGTTTTGGCTACAAAAATTTGCCAGTTACGGAACAATTGAGTATTTTTGTGCCGATTATTCAAGATTATAACCTTTTGTAAACCAGGTCATGATTCTGCGCCGTAGGCATAATACTTATGCCGACGCCCGAAATGATTGCCTATGTGAAGCATTCTATATGAGGAAAATTTTTGTGGCTTCATTTTTGTTGTTTGTGGCATCTGTAGCAATGGCACAGCAGGTCTATAACGTATGCCAGTATGGTGCCGTAGGCAATGGAAAGGCCGACGACGCCACCGCCATCCAGAAAGCCATCGACCTCTGCTCGGCAGAGGGGGGAGGGCAAGTGCTCCTGCCGGCCAACAATACCTTCCTGGCCGGACCCATCCAGCTGAAGTCGAACGTCAATCTCCATATTGAGGCCAATGCCACACTCCTGGCCAATCCCGATGAGAGCATCTATCATCTCAGCGCTTTCGGAGCCAACGAGGGCGAGGGGATGATGTGGCTCTATGCCA
>ONSV01000176.1 GCA_900320585.1 uncultured Prevotellaceae bacterium
CCTCGCTCAACAAGGTGGGGCAGAAGGTGCACCTATACGTGACCGACCCTCAGGGACCGGAGACCGACGGCATGTACAAGCCTGTGCCCTTCTACTTCAGCAACAGGGGCTACGGGCTCTTCATGCACACCAGCGCACCCGTGACCTGCGACTTCGGAGCCTCGTACATCGGTGCCCAGCGGCTCTTTATGGGCGACGAGGCAGTGGACTTCTTCGTGTTCTTCGGCGAGCCGAAAGACATCCTCGATGCCTATACCAACGTCACGGGAAAGAGTCCGATGCTGCCCCTATGGACCTTCGGCACTTGGATGAGCCGAATCACCTATTTCTCTCAGAAAGAGGGACTTGAGATAGCACGGCAACTGCGTGCCCACCGCATCCCATCCGATGTGATTCACTTCGATACGGGGTGGTTTGGCGTTGACTGGCAGTGTGACTACGAGTTTGCCAAAGACCGCTTCCCCGACCCCGTGGGCATGCTCAGGCAGATGAAGAAAGACGGATTCCACACCTGCCTGTGGCAACTGCCGTATTTCACACCCAAGAACCGCTATTTCAAGGAACTGGTAGACGGAGGCATGCACGTGAGGAACGCCATGGGTGGCATGCCCTACGAGGATGCCGTGCTCGACCTCTCGAACCCGAAGACGGTGAAATGGTACCAGGACAAGATTGGAGCACTCATCCGCCAAGGAGTGGGGGCCATCAAGTGTGACTTCGGCGAGGCGGCACCCTTCAACGGGCTGTATGCCAGCGGACGGACAGGATTCTATGAGCACAACCTCTATCCCCTGCGCTACAACATGGCGCTGTGGAACGCCGTGAAGGACAACTCGGGCGAGGGCGTGATATGGGCGCGCAGCGCATGGGCCGGTTCGCAGCGCTATCCGCTGCACTGGGGTGGCGACGCCGCCACCAACAACATCGGTATGCTGGGCGACCTGCGAGGAGGCCTGAGCTTCGGACTCAGCGGGTTCTCGTTCTGGAGTCACGACATGGGCGGATTCGTCACGGCATCGCCCGAGGATATCTACCGCCGGTGGCTGCCCTTCGGATTCCTCTCGTCGCACACCCGTGCCCATGGTGCTCCTCCCACAGAGCCCTGGCTCATCAGCGACTCGTTCACCGACGCCTTCCGCAAGTGCGCCGAGATGAAATATGCCCTTATGCCTTACGTCTATGCCCAGGCCAAGGACTGCTCGAACCGCGGTCTGCCCATGGTTCGCGCCCTCTTCGTGGAGTTCCCCCAAGACCCGGGGGCATGGCTCGTGGAGGATGAGTATATGTTTGGCTCGCAGATACTTGTGGCACCACTTATGGAGAGTGGCACCGAGCGGGTGTGCTATCTGCCCGCCGGCCGGTGGATCGACTACCAGAGCGGAGAGGTGTATGAGGGCGGCTACCGCACCATCAAGGCGGGCGAGATACCATGCGTGATTCTCGTGCGCGACGGCTCGCTCATCCCGCATGTTCCCGTGGCACAGTCTACCGACAAGATCGACTGGAAGAAGGTGGAGCTGCGCCCCTACAAGGCCGGCGCCCGGCAGTGCAAGGGCCTGCTTTTCACGCCCGGCGACAGCGACGTGAGGGAAGTGGCTGAGTAGGCCACGTGTCTTTTGGGGATGATTCAGTACATATTATATTAAAAAATCGCAAAAGTTTTTCACGTTTGCCACTTTTTTTGTAATTTTGGCGTAAATGCACAGAAAATCACGCTCGGCACCTATACCACCAAGGACCACGGCCATTACCAAGGAGAACTAATGGGAGGAAAACCTCACGGCAAGGGCACCACCACCTACGACAACGGTGATGTCTACAAGGGCGAATACGTGAAAGGAAAGCGCCAAGGGCATGGAGTGTATACCTTTGCCGACGGAGAGAAATACGAGGGTGACTATTTCCAGGACCAGCGTCATGGGAAGGGCACGTTCTATTATATGAACAACAACAAGTACGTGGGCAGCTGGTATAGAGACATACCGCACGGAAAGGGCGTGATGTACTACTACAACGGCGACGTGTACGAAGGTTTCTGGTATGCCGGAGAGCGGAGCGGAAGGGGGAAGTACACCTTCTGCACCGGACAGTACTATGACGGCAACTGGAAGAACGACGAGAAAAACGGATACGGCGTGTTCCACTGGGGCGACGCCTACTACTCGGGCAACTGGCTCAACAATGAGCGCTCGGGGAAGGGCACCAACAGCTACGCCGAGGGCGACAAGTATACCGGACAGTGGGAGCACGACCTGCCCAACGGAAAAGGACGGTATGAGTTTGCCAACGGCGACGTCTACGAGGGCGACTACGTGAACAACGAGCGCACGGGATATGGCACCGTGACCTACAAGAACGGCGACGGATACCAAGGACGGTTCCTCAACGGCGAGAAGTCGGGCGCCGGGACCTTCAAGTGGAGAAACGGCGACGTGTATGTGGGGCAGTGGGCCAAGGACAAGCAAAACGGCAACGGCAAGCTGACCAAGAAGAACGGCGACGTGTATGAGGGACAGTTCCGCGACGGCAACTTCGAGGGACTGGTCATCATCCGTTACCACGACGGGACAAGGTTCCGCGGACAGTACCACCGTGGCGTGCGCCATGGCGAGGCCATAGAGGAGACACGCGACGGCAAGCGCTTCGAGGGTTCCTACAAGAACGGGGAGCGCGACGGCAACTTCGTGGAGAAGAACAAGAGCGGGCAGGTGACAGCCCGCGGACACTACGTAGACGGAATAAGATACACCGACTGATTCATCCAACTTAAAGCAATACTTATGATTCTTGACACATTAGACAATTTAGACAAAATCGTTGACCTCAACCCGCTCTTCAAGGTGGTGGTCGAATTTGTGCGCGACAATGACCTCGACAAACTCGAGGCTGGAAAACACATGATACAAGGCGACGAGGTGTTCGTGAACGTCCAGGTGGCCAAAGGAAAGACCGCCGAGGAGGCCGTGCTCGAGACACACGAGAAGATGATCGACATCCAGATTCCCATCTCGGGAGAGGAGACCTTCGGATACCTGCCGGCCTGTGAGCTGCCCCCTCTGGAGTACAACGCCGAGAAAGACATCACCAAATTCCCGGGCGTGAAATCGCTGTGCCACGTCACCTGCAGGAAAGGCATGTTCGTGGTGTTCTTCCCACAAGACGGGCACGCACCATGCATCACCCCCGAGCCTGAGCTCAAGAAGGCTATCTTCAAGGTGGCCGTAGGATAAACCATCACAAACCAGAAACAGGAAACCAAACTACCGACAATATATGGCAGAGAAGAAAACCCCAAAAGCCACCGAGGAGACCAAGGTGGTGAAGAAAGCAGCAACGCGCAAGAGAGTGCCGAAGCACATCGGACTCGTGGCACAAGACCCTTACCTCGAACCCTATGAGGACGCCATCAAAGGCCGTCACGACCATGCGCTGTGGAAACTCAACCAACTCACCCGCAACGGGAAGACCTCACTCACCGACTTCGCATCGGGATACGACTACTACGGACTGCACCGCACCCCACGTGGATGGGTGTTCCGCGAGTGGGCCCCCAACGCCACCGACATCTACCTGGTGGGCGACTTCAACGACTGGCAGGAGACCGAGAAATACCGCGCCAAGCGCGTGAAGGGCACCGACAACTGGGAGCTGAAACTGGGAGCAAGGGCCATGAAGCATGGCGACCTCTACAAGATGCACGTTCACTGGAATGGCGGTGAGGGAGAGCGCATCCCGGCATGGGCACAGCGCGTGGTGCAAGATGAGGACACCAAGATTTTCTCGGCACAGGTGTGGTGCCCGGCAGAGCCCTATGTGTGGAAGAAGAAGAAATTCAAGCCCAACGTGAACCCGCTGCTCATCTATGAGTGCCACATCGGAATGTCGCAGGACGCCGAGAAGGTGGGGTCGTATACCGAATTCAAGGACAACGTGCTGCCGCGCATCATCGCCGACGGATACAACTGCATCCAGATCATGGCCATCCAGGAGCATCCCTACTATGGTTCGTTCGGCTACCACGTGAGCTCGTTCTTCGCAGCCTCGAGCCGATTCGGCACACCCGAGGAACTGAAGGAACTCATCGACACCGCACACCAGAACGGCATCGCCGTGATTATGGACATCGTGCACTCGCACGCCGTGAAGAACGAGGTGGAGGGACTCGGCAACCTGGCCGGCGACCCCAACCAGTTCTTCTACCCCGGCGAGAAGCATGAGCACCCCGCTTGGGACTCGCTCTGCTTCGACTACGGCAAGGACGACGTGATACACTTCCTGCTCTCCAACTGCAAGTACTGGCTCGAGGAATACCACTTCGACGGATTCCGATTCGACGGCGTCACCTCGATGCTCTACTACAGCCACGGACTGGGAGAGGCTTTCTGCAACTACGGCGACTACTTCAACGGGCATGAGGACGACAACGCCATCTGCTACCTGACACTCGCCAACTTGCTCATACACGAGGTGAACCCCAATGCCGTGACCATCGCCGAGGAGGTGAGCGGCATGCCCGGACTGGCCGCCAAATTCGAGAACGGTGGCTACGGATTCGACTACCGCATGGCCATGAACATCCCCGACTACTGGATCAAGACCATCAAGGAGCTGAGCGATGAGAACTGGAAGCCATCGTCGATATTCTGGGAGGTGAAAAACCGCCGTCCCGATGAGAAGACCATCAGCTACTGCGAGAGCCACGACCAGGCTCTGGTGGGCGACAAGACCATCGTTTTCAGGCTCATCGACGCCGACATGTACTGGCACTTCAAGAAGGGCGACGAGAACGATATGGCCAACCGTGGCATCGCATTGCACAAGATGATACGCCTGGTGACGGTGGCTGCCATCAACGGCGGATACCTCAACTTCATGGGCAATGAGTTCGGACATCCCGAGTGGATCGACTTCCCGCGCGAGGGCAACGGATGGAGCTACAAGTACGCACGCCGTCAGTGGAACCTGGTCGACAACCACGAACTGTGCTACCACTGGCTGGGCGACTTCGACAAGCAGATGCTCAAGGTGATCAAGATGGAGAAGAACTTCCAGAAGACACCGGTGCAGGAAATCTGGCACAACGATGGCGACCAGGTGCTCGCATTCATGAGGGGCGACCTCGTGTTCGTGTTCAACTTCAGTCCCACACGCTCCTTCACCGACTACGGATTCCTGGTGCCCACCGGCTCCTACGACGTGGTGCTCAACACCGACTCGAAGGACTTCGGCGGTACCGGACTGGCCGACGACACCATGACACATTTCACCAACTACGACCCGCTCTACGTCAATGACCACAAGGAGTGGCTCAAACTCTACATCCCCGCTCGCTCGGCCGTGGTGCTGAAGAAGAACTAATCCTCTAATGAGGGGTGTCAAATGTTTTTTGAAAACTCTGAGTAATGCATAGTCACATTGTGGGAGGATATGCCAAAATGGGTAGGTGTTCGCTGTAGGGACGCAGCATGCTGCGTCCGCACGAAGAACGCATAGAAAGAATGCCTCTGACACAAAAAATGTGATCATCTTACTCTGTCATACTGCTGGCGGACGCAGCATGCTGCGTCCCTACAGTGTGAACGGCCCTTTTAGTTCATAGGGTATGCTACGTTTTGACACACTCTCAACTGGAGTCTATACAACCAGAAGAATGGCGGGCTGAACATGTGGCCCGCCATTCTTCCGCTAAACAACAATGCGAGATGCCATACCTCGATTTCAGTGAGAGAGACAAGCATGCCGGCTCGTGGTACAACGAGTGGGTGTGCCTCGTCGCATTCATCGTCTTCACCTTCACCTACCTGTTCTTCTACCAGGCCGACGTGCTGGCAGCCGGTCAGCATGTGCTCTCGGGCGGAAAGACCCACTACAGCCGTGGGGTGGGGTCGGTGCTCATCACGCTCGTGCTCTGCATCTTGCAGCGATGCGTATTCCATCTCACGCGGCTGCGCAAGCGTGCGCACCATCACACTGCTTGACAAGCCGGAGCGCCGCGTGGTGGATCGGGGTGGTACGTTCTCGCGCTCGTCGTGGATTAACTTGCTCACCATGGTGGTGATGTTCATGCTCGTGGGACTCTTCAGCAACCACGACGCTTCGTTCCACTATCGCATGCGCATGGAGAAACTCCTGCTCGACGAGGAATACCGCGATGCGCTCAAGGTGGGAAGGAAGTCGGAGGTGACCGACAACTCGCTCACCATGCTCAGGGCCTATGCCTTAGCCCATGAGGGACTGCTGGGCAGCCGCTTCTTCGAGTATCCTGTTACCAAGGCCACCGGCTCGCTCCTGCCCGACGGCAAGGTGGCGCGCACCGTCATCATGCCCGACAGCCTCGTCACCCTCTTTACGCGGAAGGTGGGCGTGCGTGCCGAATACAAACTCACCCAACTGCTCCTCGACCGCAAACTGAAGGAGTTTGCCGCCGCCGTGGTGGTGGCCTTTCCCGACTCGCTCATGCCCAAGCACTATGCCGAGGCGCTGACGATGTATAACGCCATGGCGAGGAAAGACTCCATCGTGGGCGACGAGACAGAGATGGAGCTGCGCTATCTGGATTTCTGCCGTAAGGAGAAATCGCTGCCCAAGGCCACTGTGGCCAATGCCATGCGCCGTGCGTATGGCCGCACCTACTGGTACTATTACAAGTATGGCTGGAAAGAGGATTGAAAGTTGCCTCCTGGCCATCCTTCTCGTCGTGGCATGCTCGTCGTGCGCCGACCTCTTCGACGTGCATCCCTATGCCGTGGACTTCGATGGCGAGAAGGGCGTGAATCTTCACCAAGCCGAGCTCATAGAGCGAAACTGCCACGACAAGGACACGCTCAGGGTGGCGGTGGCCAGCGATACCCAGGGCCACTACGACGAGCTGGAGGCCATGGTGAAAGACATCAACAACCGTGGCAACATCGACTTCCTGGTGCATGGCGGCGATGTGAGCAACTATGGCGCCACAAGGGAGTTCGTGCTGCAGCGTGATATCCTCGAAAGGCTCCATGTGCCCTATGTGGTGGTGTTGGGCAACCACGACTGCCTGGGCACCGGCATCGAGACCTACCACGAGATGTTCGGACCTTCCAACTTCTCGTGCATCGCCGGAAGAGTGAAGTTCGTGTGCCTCAACACCAACGCGCTCGAATACGACTTCACCGACCCCATCCCCGACTTCGACTTCCTGGACTCTGAATTGCAGGCCGATGCCTCACGCTATGACCGCACGGTGTTCTGCATGCATGCCCCGCCTCTGTGCGAGCAGTTCAACAACGAGGTGCTCCAGGCTTTCCACCATTATCTCTCGCTCTTCCCCGGCGTGCTCTTCTGCACGGCGGGCCATCTGCACAAGTACGCGCGTTTCTCGCCTCTCGACGATGGCATCACGTATTACGTGACCGACAGCGCCAACCACCGCAGCTACATCCTTTTCACCATCACTCCCGCTGGCTATGAGGCTGAGACCATACATTATTAATATATTGCTGATGCTCGCCTTGCCAGCGGTAGCCTATTCAGAAGATTCTGATTATTCGGAGTTTTCTGATTACTCTGAGTTCTCTGAGTTCTCTGATTCCTCTGATTCCTCCAATATCTCCAATACCCCCAATTTTTGGCATCGGCTTGTGCCCTCTCAGTTAGTGGTGCAGAATGCGGGCAACATGGGGCTGGTGTCGGCCGGCATCGGATGGAACTATGGCCGGAACAAGCAGTGGGAGACACACCTGCTGATGGGCTTTGTGCCCAAATACAAGTCGCAGTCGGCCAAGCCCACCATCACGGTGAAGGAAAACTTCATCCCTTGGCGACTCCGGGTAGACGACAATGTGGTGCTCGAGCCACTCTCCTGTGGCCTCTATGTGAACACCGTGGTGGGAAGCCGGTTCTGGAGCCATCTGCCCAGCAGGTATCCCAACAATTATTATTGGTTTTCTACCCGGTTCAGAATCAACGTGTTCATGGGCGAGCGACTGACATGGCATTTCAGCACGGGCAAGAATAAACGGTCGAGGGACATCACCGCTTTTTATGAATGCAGCACCTGCGACCTCTATCTTTTTGATTATTTCGGCAACCGCAACATCAAGTTGAGGGATATCATCGGCCTCTCGGTTGGCGTGAAACTCCAGTTGTTCTAATAGAAAAGAACGGTGCCAAAACTGACAAAACTGAAAAAATAAGGGCATTTTCACCGTCTCGCCCTATTTTGGCACAGTTTTCGCTACTCCTTCTGCAGAAAGTCAATAGCACATCGCCAAAGCGGTGAGCAAAGAGGACCTAAAGGAGAGGAGCCGAAGTGCTTCCAACACAACCAAGAGCAGCGTCAGAACTCCCGAGTTATATGAGCAATGTCAGAAATCCAGTGCAAAAAGGAGTAATGTCTGAACTCCTGAACTTCTGAACTCCTCAAAAAGTGATTATTCATTCAACAAAAAACAATACAAAATTATGAAAATTCAACCGTTAGCAGACAGAGTGCTCGTGCTTCCTGCACCTGCAGAAGAGAAAGTCGGTGGCATCATCATCCCCGACACCGCAAAGGAAAAACCGCTTCAAGGAACTATCGTCGCAGCCGGTAATGGCACCAAAGACGAGGAGATGGTACTCAAAGAGGGCGACACCGTGCTCTATGGCAAGTATGCCGGTACTGAAATCGAGTTCGAAGGCGAGAAATACCTCATCATGCGTCAGAGCGATGTACTCGCTGTCATCAAGTAAATCAACATTCAACTCCAAAAAAAATCCATAAATCATCATGGCAAAACAAATTAAATTCAATATTGAGGCACGCGACCTGCTGAAGCAGGGTGTCGACCAGTTGGCCAACGCTGTAAAAGTGACACTCGGTCCGAAGGGACGTAACGTAGTGATCGAGAAGAAGTTTGGCGCACCACAAATCACCAAGGACGGTGTGACCGTGGCCAAGGAAATCGAACTTGAGGACCCGTTTGAGAACACTGGCGCACAGCTCGTGAAGAGCGTGGCCTCGAAGACTGGCGACGACGCTGGTGATGGCACCACCACCGCCACCCTCCTGGCACAGGCCATCATCACCGAGGGACTGAAGAACGTGACTGCCGGCGCCAACCCCATGGACCTGAAGCGCGGTATCGACAAGGCCGTGAAGGCCGTGACCGACTTCATCGCCAGCAGCGCTGAGAAGGTAGACGACAACTACGACAAGATTGAGCAGGTGGCCACCGTGTCGGCCAACAACGACAAGGAGATTGGCAAACTGCTCGCCGACGCCATGCGCAAGGTGTCGAAAGACGGTGTGATCTCGATCGAGGAGAGCAAGAGCCGCGACACCCATATCGAGGTGGTAGAGGGTATGCAGTTCGACAGGGGCTACCTGAGTGGCTACTTCGTCACCGATCCCGACAAACTGGAGTGCGTGTTCGACAACCCGCTCATCCTCATCTACGACAAGAAGATCTCCAACATCAAGGAGTTCCTCCCCATCCTGCAGCCTGCTGCCGAGACCGGACGCCCGCTGCTCGTCATCGCCGAGGATGTTGACTCTGAGGCTCTTACCACACTCGTGGTGAACCGCCTGCGCTCGGGTCTGAAGATTTGTGCCGTAAAGGCTCCTGGCTTCGGCGACCGCCGCAAGGCCATGCTCGAGGATATCGCCGTGCTCACCGGAGGTGTGGTCATCAGCGAGGAGAAGGGTCTGAAACTGGAGCAGGCTACGCTCGAGATGCTCGGCACCTGCGAGAAGGTGACCATCTCGAAAGACAACACCACCATCGTCGACGGCGCCGGCTCGAAAGAGGCTATGCCAACAGCGAGGTGGAGATGAAAGAGAAGAAAGACCGTGTAGACGATGCCCTGTGCGCTACCCGTGCCGCCATCGAAGAGGGTGTAGTGGCCGGTGGTGGTACCACCTATATCCGCGCTCTCGAGGCACTGGCCGACGTCAAGGGCGACAACGCCGACGAGCAGACCGGTATCAACATCGTGGCACGTGCCATCGAGGAGCCGCTCCGCCAGATCGTGATCAACGCTGGTGGCGAGGGTGCCGTAGTGGTGCAGAAGGTGCGCGAGGGCGAGGGCGACTTCGGTTACAATGCCCACCTCGACGTGTATGAGGACCTCCGCAAGAGCGGTGTCATCGATCCTGCCAAGGTGGCAAGGGTGGCTCTCGAGAATGCCGCCTCTATCGCCGGCATGTTCCTCACCACCGAATGCCTCGTGGTCGACAAGCCCGAGGAGAAGCCGGCCATGCCGATGGGCGGTGCTCCAGGAATGGGCGGAATGATGTAAGAAATGTAATTCCGACATAGCAAAAAATGGGGTGGCTGAGAGGCCATCCCACTTTTTTTGTGCAAAAAATGTGATTTCATGAAAATTTATGTAAAAAGTTTTGTGGGGAATAAAAAAACTCTATACCTTTGCAGTCGGAAATAAAGAATATATTATCAAATAATATAAAGGAATTTTTTTGATTTGTTTTAGTAGATTAGTTTTTAAGTAGTTTGTTTTTTGAAAATCGGTTGTCGCGAGACATCCGATTTTTTTTGTGCTAAAAATCCCACCGCCAAAACTTTTAGAACGAATATCAAAAAATTGGGGTTGCTTTCGCCATTAATGGGTAAATTTGCAAAAAATACCTTGAAATCTATGGATAATAGCAAATTCTTCTTCGCTGTGGACCTCGGTGCCACAAGCGGCCGCACCATTCTCGGCACACTCGCAGATGGAAAATTCTCACTCGAGGAACTCACCCGTTTCGACAACAACCTTATCCAGACAGGTGGACATTTCTACTGGGATATCTACGCCCTCTACAACGAGATCATCAAAGGCCTGAAACTCGTCGCCCAGCGACAGGTCGACATCACCTCGATTGGTATCGACACCTGGGGCGTTGACTTCGTGTGCGTGGGCAAGGACAAGGCACTGCTGCGCAATCCGCTGGCCTACCGCGACCCCCATACCTTCGGCATGATGGAGGAGTATTTCGAGAAATGCGTCGACAAGCAGAAGGTTTACGACATCACCGGCATACAGTTCATGAACTTCAACTCGCTGTTCCAGCTCTACGCCATGCGCCGCAATGGCGACTCGGCGCTCGAGAATGCCGACAAGGTGCTCTTCGTGCCCGACTGCCTCAGCTATATGCTCACCGGAAAGATGGTGTGCGAGTATACCATCGCATCCACCTCGCAGATTCTCGACCCGCGCACCAAGCAGCTCGACGAGCAGCTGCTCGCCAGCGTTGGACTCACCCGTGAGCACTTCGGCGAGATGGTGAACCCCGCCACCGTCATCGGCACGCTCACACCAGAGGTGCAGACCATCACCGGACTGGGTGCCGTGCCCGTGATTGCTGTGGCCGGTCACGATACGGGCAGCGCCGTGGCAGCCGTTCCAGCCCGCGACGAGCAGTTCGCCTACCTGAGCAGTGGCACATGGAGCCTGATGGGCATCGAGACCAAGGAGGCCGTGATCAACGACAAGAGCTTCGAGTATAACTTCACCAACGAGGGCGGTATCGAGGGCACTACCAGGTTCCTGAAGAACATCTGTGGCATGTGGCTCTACGAGCGCTGCCGCAAGGAGTGGACCGACGCGCCCAAGTCGCACACCGAACTGCAGGCCGAGGCCATGAAGGTGACGCCTTTCCAGAGTCTCATCAACCCTGACGACGCTGTGTTTGCCAACCCCGCTTCGATGGTGGATGCCATACAGGACTACTGCCGCCAGACCGGCCAGCACGTGCCCGAGGGCTATGCCGAGATCTGCCGCTGCATCTTCGATAGTCTGGCGCTGCGCTACCGTCAAGTGTTCGGATGGCTCAAGGAGTTTGCATCGTTCCCCATCCAGACGCTCCACATCATCGGTGGTGGCTCGCTCAACGAATATCTCGACCAGTTCACCGCCAACTCCACTGGCGTGGAGGTGCTCGCTGGTCCGCAAGAGGGCACGGCCATCGGAAACATCATGCTCCAGGCAAAGGCCTGTGGCGCCGTGGGCGACATCTGGGAGATGCGTAAGATCATCGGTCAGAGCATCGAGATGAAGCGCTTCGTGCCGCAGGACAAGGAACTCTGGGATGCTGCCTATGAGAAGTACCTGAAGATTGTTGGCTGCTAAGTAATTCAGAAACCTAACATTTACATAATAATATCCTAAAAAAATAAAACATGAAAGCTGATTTAATTGAAAAAGCTTATGCCGTGGCAAAAGAACGCTACGCAGCTATTGGCGTTGACACCGACGCAGTTCTTGACCTTCTTCAGAAACAGCAGCTCTCACTGCACTGCTGGCAGACCGACGACGTGGTCGGCTTCGAGCGCAACGAGGCTCTCTCCGGCGGCATCCAGACCACCGGCAACTACCCCGGCCGCGCACGCACCATCGACGAGGTGCGTCAGGACATTGAGTTTGTAAAGACTCTGCTTGCTGGTAACCATCGTCTGAACCTTCATGAGATATACGGTGACTTCGGTGGTCAGTTCGTTGATCGCGACCAGGTAGAAGTTAAGCATTTCCAGAGCTGGATTGACTGGGCTAAGGAAAACAACATGAAGCTCGACTTCAACAGCACATCATTCTCTCACCCGAAGAGCGGTGACCTCTCACTCTCCAATCCCGACAAGAGCATCCGTGACTTCTGGATTGAGCACACCAAGCGTTGCCGCCGTATCGCCGACGCAATGGGTAAGGCACAGAACGACCCCTGTATCATGAACATCTGGGTGCACGACGGTATGAAAGACATACCCGTACAGAGGAAGAAGTATCGTGAGATTCTGGCCGCAGCCCTCGACGAAATCATGGAGGAGAAGCTCGACGGCGTGAAGAACTGCTTCGAGGCCAAGCTTTTCGGTATCGGTCTGGAGAGCTACACCGTAGGCAGCCACGATTTCTACACCGCCTACTGTGCCACACGCAAATGCATCTACACCCTCGACACCGGTCACTACGAGCCCACGGAGAATGTCAGCGACTTTGTTTCTACACTCTTGATGTACGTGCCAGAGCTGATGCTTCACGTTTCACGTCCTGTTCGCTGGGATTCTGACCACGTAACGATTATGAACGACCAGACACTCGATCTCTTCAAGGAGCTTGTTCGTAGTGATGCCCTCGACCGTGCTCATGTCGGTCTCGACTACTTCGATGCCAGCATCAACCGCATCGGTGCTTACATCATCGGTTCTCGTGCTACCCAAAAGTGCATTCTTCAGGCTCTGCTCGAACCGAAGGCTAAGCTCCGCGAGTATGAGGACAACGGCCAGTACTTTGAGCGTCTTGCTCTGATGGAAGAGGCTAAGTCCATGCCATTCGGTGCAGTATATGACTACTTCAACCTGAAGAACAATGTACCCGTTGGCGAAGAGTTTATTGCCTGCATCCAGCAATACGAAAAGGATGTAACATCTAAGCGTTAATTATTTTAGCCGTGAGAGGCAAGAAGTGAAAGACTTCTCTCCTCTCACCTCTTTTTTTATTATGGAAATTGTATTAGGATTAATCATCATTGCCATCGGCGCCTTCTGCCAGTCCAGTTGTTATGTCCCCATCAACAAGATTAAAGACTGGTCATGGGAATCCTACTGGATTATCCAAGGTGTCTTCGCATGGCTCGTGCTGCCGTTCTTAGGCGCACTGCTGGCTGTTCCTGCCGGTCATTCACTCTTCGAGTTGTTCACGGCAGGGAATTCTTTTAACATCTGGATGACTATCCTTTTCGGTGTGCTCTGGGGTGTCGGCGGACTGACCTTCGGTCTTTCCATGCGTTATCTTGGCGTGGCACTTGGCCAGTCAATTGCGTTGGGAACCTGTGCTGGTCTGGGTACTATCATGGGACCGGTCTTATTAAACATCTTCTTTCCAGAGCTGAAGCCGCTGGAGTCGCTCACCGCTGCCGTTATCATCGGTGTCATCGTAACCCTTATCGGTATTGCCATTATCGGTGTTGCAGGCTCAATGAAAGCATCTTCTCTATCTGAAGAAGAGAAGAAAGCTGCTGTGAAGGATTTCAACTTCCCCAAAGGACTGGCAATCGCACTATTGGCAGGTTTCATGAGTGGATGCTTCAACGTCGGACTGGAATTTGGTAAGGGAATCAATTTCGGTGAACTCACCGACCCGATGTTCAGGACACTTCCCGCAACCTTCCTCGTTACATTTGGAGGATTCCTGACCAATGCCGTTTACTGTTTCTATCAGAATCAGAAGAACGGAACATGGGGCGACTACAAGAAGACGAAGGTCTGGGGAAACAATGCTCTGTTCTGTCTGTTAGCTGGTGCATTGTGGTACAGTCAGTTCTTCGGTCTGTCTCTCGGACGCAGCTTCTTCGAGGCCGGCGGTACAATGGATACTCTTTCCTTCTGTATTCTGATGGCATTGAATGTTGTGTTCTCAAATGTATGGGGCATCATTCTCAAAGAATGGAAAGGCTGTTCAAAGAAAACGAT
>ONSV01000192.1 GCA_900320585.1 uncultured Prevotellaceae bacterium
TGGACTCCTCGACGACAGCGATATCCACTGCGCGATCAAGGAGTGGACCAAGAGCGACGACAAGGTGCTCTCGCTGCTCGCACGGAACATGACCAGCCGGCGGCCTTTCAAGGTGGAGATCTACGACCATGCCATCGCACAAGACCAGATAGACGCCTTGGAGGAGCGCCTGATGCAGCAGACGGGAGTGAACCGTGACGAGGTGAAATTCCTCTATAACGTGAGTCTGATACAGAAAGACATGTACGACATCAATGACGACCACATCACAATTCTGTTCAAAGATGGCAACATGAAGGATATTGCGGAGGCATCCGAAATACTGAATGTTTCGTTACTTTCCAAAAAAATCCGTAAATATTACCTGTGTTACCATAAAAACTGAATAAAATTTGCTATATTTGCAAACTAATAATCAACTTTGCCACGCCGCTTTCAGCTAAATGGCCTTTGAAAGATACATTTTATGGAATTTACAGCAAAACAAATTGCAGAATTGATTGGAGGTAGAATTGAAGGCGATGAGAATGCCACCGTGAGTTCCTTCTCGAAGATTGAGGAAGGAAAGCCAGGTGCCATTTCGTTCCTCTCCAATCCGAAATACACCCATTTTCTCTACGACACCAAGTCGAGTGTGGTTCTCGTCAATGAGGATGTGGTACTTGAGCAACCCGTGAAAGCCACTCTCATCCGCGTGGCAAATGCCTATGAGTGCGTGGCCAAACTGTTGCAATTCTACGAGTCGATTAAACCACGCAAGACCGGTATCGACCCCTTGGCATTTATCTCACCCAATGCAAAGATTGGCGAGAACTGCTACATTGGCGCCTTCGCCGTGATTGAGGACAATGCCGTAGTAGGTGATGGATGCCAGATTTATCCCCACACCTATGTGGGACAAGGCGTAACCATTGGCAAGGACAGCATCCTCTATCCGCATGTAGTGGTCTACTATGGTTGCAAGGTGGGCGAGCGCGTGATTCTTCATGCCGGATGCGTCATCGGTGCCGATGGCTTCGGGTTCGCACCCTCGGCCAATGGCTATGACAAGATTCCACAGATTGGCATTGTCACCATCGAGGACGATGTGGAAATCGGTGCCAACTCCTGCGTCGACCGTTCCACCATGGGCAGCACTTATGTGCGTCGTGGCGTGAAGTTGGACAATCTGGTGCAAATCGCTCACAACACCGATATCGGCGAGAACACCGTGATGTCGGCACAGGTGGGAGTGGCAGGCAGCACCAAAGTTGGCAAGTGGTGTATGTTTGGCGGACAGGCAGGCCTTTCCGGACATATCGTGATAGGCGACAAGGTGAACGTGGGTGCCCAAAGCGGCGTCATCGGCAACCTGAGGAGTGACCAGTCGGTCATTGGCTCACCTACCATGGAACCAAAACAATTCTTCAAATCGATGGCCGTCTTGCGTCGTCTGCCCGATATCTACAAGATGGTCATTGATATGGAAAAGGAAATTAAAGAACTCAAGAAAGGAAAACAAGCATAATGAACAAGCAAAAGACTCTGAAGGGCAGTTTCTCGCTATTCGGGAAGGGCCTTCATACTGGACTTAACCTCACCGTCACCTTCAATCCCGCACCAGAGAACACTGGTTACAAAATCCAGCGTATCGACCTGGAAGGACAGCCCGTCATCGATGCAGTGGCAGAGCATGTCACCGACACGCAGAGAGGAACGGTGCTGTGCCAGAAGGATGTCAGGGTATCGACGGTGGAGCATGGACTCGCCGCCCTCTATGCCATGGGTATCGACAATTGCCTCATACAGGTGAATGGTCCGGAGTTCCCAATTCTCGATGGCAGTGCCATCATCTATGTGGAGCGCATCAAGCAAGTAGGGATAGTTGAGCAAAACGCCCCGAAAGACTACTATATCATCCGACACAAAATCGAGGTGAAGGACGACAATGGCTCCTGCATCACCATTCTTCCCGATGAGGAGTTCAGTATCACAGCGATGTGCTCTTTTGAGTCGAAGTTCATCAACAGCCAGTTTGCCACGCTCGACAACGTCTCCAACTTCGAGGAGGAAGTAGCCCCAGCTCGCACCTTCGTCTTCGTGAGAGACATCGAGCCATTGCTCAAGGCCAACCTCATCAAGGGCGGCGACATGGAGAATGCCATTGTCATTTACGAGAAGCAAATCTCCCAGGAGCAGCTCGACAAGTTGGCCGACCTGTTGAAAGTGCCTCACATGGATGCCACGAAGATGGGGTATATCCAGCCCAAGCCTCTGCAGTGGGAGAATGAGTGCACCCGTCACAAGTTGCTCGACATCATCGGCGACATGGCACTTATCGGCAAGCCCATCAAGGGCCGTATCATCGCCACGCGTCCCGGACACACCGTCAACAATCAATTTGCCCGCCTCATGCGCCGCGAGATTCGGAAACATGAGATACAGGCCCCTATCTATGACCCCAACGAGGCACCTTTGATGGACAACAACCGCATCCGCGAGTTGCTCCCCCACCGCTATCCCATGCAGCTGGTGGACAAGGTGATTGAATTAGGGGCCAACTACATTGTGGGCGTGAAGAACGTGACGTCTAACGAGCCTTTCTTCCAGGGGCACTTTCCACAAGAGCCTGTCATGCCAGGTGTGCTGATGGTTGAGGCCATGGCCCAATGCGGTGGCCTGCTGGTGCTGAACACCGTAGAGGAGCCTGACCGCTGGTCGACTTACTTCATGAAGATTGACGGCGTGAAATTCCGCCAGAAGATCGTGCCAGGCGACACCCTGCTCTTCAGGGTTGAGTTGCTCCATCCCGTGCAGCACGGCATCAGTTCCATGCGCGGTTATATGTTCGTAGGCGACCATGTAGTGGCCGAGGCAACCTTCACCGCCCAGATTGTGAAGAACAAGTGAGCCCTGAGCGCAAAAACTATTATTCAACTCAAATAGACAAGATATGAACCAGATTAGTCCTATGGCATATGTCCATCCTGAGGCAAAAATGGGCGACAACAATATTATCGGCCCGTTTTGCTATATCGACCGCAACACGGTGATGGGCGACAACAATTTCCTTCAGAATGGCGTGACCATCAATTACGGTGCCCGCATTGGCAATGGAAACGAATTCTTCACTGGTGCCAGCATCTCGGCCAAGCCACAAGACCTGAAATTCAAGGGCGAGGACACGATTTGCCAGATTGGCGACAACAACAGTTTCCGTGAGAATGTGAACATCTCGCGCGGCACAGCCTCCAAGGGCTCGACCATCATCGGCAACAACTGTCTTTTGATGGAAGACTCGCATGTAGCCCACGATTGCGTGATCGGCAACAACATCATCATTGGCAACTCAACGAAATTTGCCGGCGAGGTGGTGGTCGACGACAACGCCATCATCAGTGCCACGGTGCTCTGCCATCAGTTCTGCCGTGTCGGCGGCTATGTGATGATACAAGGCGGAAGCCGGTTCAGCATGGACATCCCTCCTTATATCATCGCCGGCAAGGAACCCACCCGGTATTGCGGACTTAACCTTGTGGGTCTGCGTCGCCGCGGATTCTCTCGCGAGACTATCGACCTCATCCACTCTTGCTACCGCATCCTCTATTCGAAGAGCACTTTTGCCGAGGCTTTCGAGGAAATCAACAAGCAACTTCCCATGACAGATGAGGTGAAATATATCGTCGACTTTGTCAAGGAATCGAAACGGGGCATCATCAGGTAACCGACATTCACCTGTGTTCGAAAGCCGATGAAAATACTGTTCGTCTTACTGGGACCTACGGCTGTTGGCAAGACCGAAGTATGCCTGAAGATTGCTCAACGGCTTCACGCTCCCATTATCAATGCCGACTCAAGGCAGATATTCGAAGGTATTCCTATCGGCACGGCAGCCCCCACAGCGGAGCAACTTTCCACCGTGAGACACTACTTCGTGGGCAA